>CBAAAD010000023.1:0-14373 GCA_964658785.1 uncultured Methylobacterium sp. | reverse complement strand
GCGTGATGGCGCGGCGGCGCACGATGATGCACCACGCGGTGATGCACCGGTCGATGATGATGCACAACATGGTGGGCAGGATGATGATTGGCCTGCGCCATCGCGGGCGCGGCCGCCAGCGCGCCAAGAGCAACCAAGCCGGCAATCAATAAGCGTTTCATAGACATTCAAACTCCGTTCGTTGAACAGCAATACAGGCCATGCGCATCTGACTCGGGACTGTCCGAAGCATAGTACCCATTGGCCGTGTGCAGACAATGTCCCCATCCTGAGCGCGACCAAAGCATCAGCCCCAGCCATCGTCGTTTCGATCCGCATTGGTTACACTTGCCACCCCGCAAGGGCCTATAGCTCAATGGTTAGAGCAGAGGACTCATAATCCTTTGGTTCGAGGTTCGAGTCCTCGTGGGCCCACCAATTGAATCAAGCGCTTGCTAAATGCGCCTCCACTCATGGTTTGGCCGCTTTGGCCAAACCATGAGATGTCCTGAGCAAAGTTTGGCCAAAATTGGGAAGCTGACGTGCGTCCTGTGCACGCCGATAAAGTCGATCATCTGAACCCTACAGTCGCCATCAGCGTGCCGATTCTCTGACCATACCGTCAGGTCGCTCCGACTTCGGATAGCTCATCGAGCTTGCCGAAATTCACCCTCATCCATCGGTGTCGCAGATATCTGGCCTGCGTCAGACATCTATTGAGTGTTCGGGTAAAACATGGGCGTCGATGGGCTGAAAGCGCAGCCAGCGTCCGGCCAGCACGGGTAATACCAACAGATTGAGTGCCGTCGAGGTGAGCAGTCCACCCAGAATGACCGCGGCCATGGACCCTTCGATTTCATTGCCTGGCGCACCGGCAGTCAGTGCCAGTGGCAGCAAACCCAGTGCGGTGACCAGGGCGGTCATCAAAATCGGTATCAGGCGTTCGCTGGCGCCCCGCTGCACGGTCTGCATGTTCCACGGTTCACCCTCAACCTCGACCAAGTGTCGGTAGTGCGATACCAGCATGATCGAGTTGCGCACGCTGATGCCGAACAGGGTGACGAAGCCGACCAGTCCACCCAGCGATAGGGTGCCTCCCATCAGCAGCGCCACCGCTACACCGCCCACCAGCGCGAAAGGCAGATTGACCAGCACCAGCGCCACCGTGCGCATGCGGCGCAAGGCGAGATACAGCAGCACGACCACGCCGGCCAGGGCGAGAGCGCCATGCGCCAGCAATTGTCGGGTCGCCGCCGACTGAGCGGCCGCATCGCCAGCGAACACGGGGTAGATGCCCGCGGGCCACTGGATGTCTTGCGCCAGGGCGCGTTTTGCGGAGCGTGTAAATGCGCCGGCGTTGATGCCGCGCAGATTGACCGTGACCACCTGTACACGCTGACCATCCTCGTGCAACACCATGGTGCGCCCGTGACTCATCGACAGATCGGCGACAGACGACAACGGCCACTGGCGACCATCCGGGGCACTGATCTGCAACGCACCGACGGCCGCCGGATCTTGCCGCAGTGCCGGCGGCAGGATCACGTCGACATCGAACATCCGGTTACCGTCGAGCACCTGCCCAACTGGCATCCCGGCGTACGCCGTGTGCACATCATCGAGCACGTCCGCCGGTGCGATACCGACGCGGGCCAGCGCGTCTTCGCGCAAACGTATGGATAACTGAGGTTCGCTCTGCGATGCCTGGACCTGCACGCTGGCGGCGCCCGGCTGGGCCGACAGGACGGTCGCCGCCTGATTGGCCAACCGATCGATCTGATCGAGTTGATTGCCGTATATTTTGACGACGATCGGCGCGGTGAAACCGGAAAGCGTTTCCTGGATGCGTTCGGTCAGGAAAGTGTTCACCGCGAAACTGGCGCCGGCGAAGGGCGTCAGCGATTGCTGGATCTGCGACAGCACCCGTTGCTGGGCTGATCCTGACAGCGGCGTCAGATCGACTTCGAATTCATTGTCGAAGACCGGCGAAGGATCCACATCGCGGGCACTGCGACCGGTGCGCTGCGCCACTGAACGCACACCGGGAATATGCAGCAATGCCTGACTGACATGCGCACCCAGATCCTGCGAGGCCTGCACCGAGGCTCCGGGCGCCAGCCGCATGTGCACGATGTAGTGTCCTTCGCGCAACTGGGGCAAAAAGCTTCCCTGCAGGAACGGCAGCGCCAGTAGCGCGGCTACGCAAACTATCGCCACAGCGATCGGCAGCCCCCGCGGATACCTCTCGGCACGCACCAGCGCGTGTGCATAGTGCTGTTTGATCCGGCGCTGCAATGCTGGCTCGGGTGCTTCCTCACTACGGCTCAGCAAGGTCAGCGCCAACGCCGGCGTTACCGTCAACGCCACCACGAGCGAAGCCATGATCGCGGCGATGTAGGCTAGACCCAGTGGCGCGAACAGGCTACCGGCCACGCCTGACAGAGTCAGCATCGGCACAAACACCAAGGCGACAACGAAGGTTGCATAGACCACCGCGCCGCGTATCTCTAGCGAGGCGGCCAGTACTACTGTTGCGGCGGATTCTGGGGTCGGGGCGAGTCGATTCAGGCGCAACCGACGCACGATGTTCTCGACATCGACAATGGCATCGTCCACCACCTCGCCAATCGCGATTGCCAAACCACCCAAGGTCATGGTGTTGAGGCCCAGGCCGAAGCGTTCCAGTACGACGACAGCCGCCAATAGCGAAAGGGGAATAGCCACCGCCGAGATCAGCGCCGCGCGGGCATTGCGCAGAAACAGGAATAACACGAGCAGTACCAGCGCCGCGCCGATCAGTAGCGCATCACGCAAGTGACTGACCGCAGCACCGATGAAATTGGCGGGACGAAACAGTGCCGGATAAAGCGCCACCTGCTGCGCGGTTAGTGCCGGCGCCAGGGCTTTCAGCCGGGCCTCCAATGCCTGCGTCACACGCACTGTATCGGCGCCGTATTGTTCGTCCACGACCAGCGTCACGCCAGGCGTTCCCATGATCAGTGCCGAGCCGGTAGCCGGCGCAGCCGCATTGCTCACTGTGGCGACATCGCTTAGGTGTAATACGGCGCCGTCATGGTCTTTCAAGACAACGGCGGCAATGTCCGCCGGCGTCGTCGGCAATCCGACCGGCGCCAGCACGATGCGCTGATTGGCATTTTCGACGAAGCCGGCACCGGCGAATCCGGTAGCTCGTCGGGCGGCAGCAACGACGTCCTGCAACGAAAGCCCGTAACGCGCCAGCGCCGGTGGGTTGATTTGGATCTGCAACTGACGCAGTTCGCCGCCGTTGACGTTCACGTCGGAAACGCCAGGCACAGACAGCAATTGCGGCTTCAAGGTCCAGTCGGCCAGCGTCCGCAGCTGCATGGCACTGAGCCTGGTCGAGGTCACACCCACGATCAGCGCGGTCCCGGCCGAGGACGATAGCGGCAACAGCACCGGCGCATGTGCCGCGGTGGGTAATTCGCTTGCGGCTTGTTGCAACCGCTCGCTGACCAGCTGGCGTACCCGCGGCAACTCACTTTGCGGGTCAAAAGTGAGCGTGATCACCGACAGCCCCTGAATTGACTTGGAGCGCATGCTGGCCAAGCCGTTGGCACCGGACAGCGCATTTTCGAGCGGCTGGGTGATCAGTGTCTCCACCTGGTCGGACGCAAAGCCCGGCACTTCGGTCTGTACGACCGCCTGCGGCGGCGCGAACTCGGGAAATACATCCAGTCGGGCACGGCTGAGCGCGAGCACACCGTACGCAGTGGCCAGCACGGCCACCGCGATCATCACGCCACGCAGGCGTACCGCGAAGCGAACGATCGCGCTCAGCACGACCTGCGGCCCCGGACGCGCTCGACGCAGGCTTGCGTTGAACATGACGCGAGCGAGCGCGATCGCAATTCTGCAACGGAGAGATCAATCGTCATCATCATCCCCCGACGGCGCCGCGCCGGGTGGCGGCTTCAGCTCTTGCGATAGCAGCAACTCACCGCCTCGCACGACGACGTTTTCCCCGGCGTGGAAGCCGCTTGTCTGGAACCAGCCGGTGGCGTCGCGCTCACCCTGCACCAGTGGTCGCCGCACGAAGTTGCCGGTGGTGGTTTCGATATACGCCCAGGGCTGACCGGCATACCAGAGCACCGCCGTATCCGGCACCGTGACGCCGGCACGTGATGTCGCGCTCAGCGGCACCGCGGCGGTCAGGCGCTGACCGACACGCAGGCCATTGCTTTCGGCGCGATATAAAAAGGTTGGCCCCTGAACGATCGCATCGGCGTGTGGGGATGGTCCAATCAGGCGCGCCGGCACGGACGAGCCGGAGCCTGTGGATAGGCGAATAGTGTCGGTTACCGGCATGGTCGAGCCGAAAGGCAGCACTACGGCGAGCAGCGCCGCGCGTCCGTCGGCAAATTCGTTCAGGGCCTTCGGGCCACGCGCTGCCAGGCTAGCCAGGGATTGGCCCCACTGCAGTTGTGCTCTGCTGCGTGTCTCAGCGGCCAGGGCATCGGCCGCGATCTGCTGTGCCTGCATCTGGGCGGCCGTGGCATCAGCCGCTTGTACCTCGCGCAGTGAGCTGTTTTCGTCCTGCTGGTAAAGCGTATGCGAACGCTTTGCTTCCGCCGTCGCGGCCTTGGCCGCGAACGCTGCGGCGGCCGCGTTGGCCTGCGTCGACTGCAGCCGCACCGCGAGCGCCAAAAGCGTCTGGGTATCCAGTACGGTCGCTGTGGCTTGAAGTTGCGAGGCCATTTGGCTCGCCCTCAATGGGGCCGTGGTGACCCCGCTTGCAACCACGCTTGCCGTGGTCAAGATCACTGTCCCTTCGATGGCGGTGGCGGTGGCGGCGCGCAGCGGTGCAGACAACGCCGCCAGCGTGAAGGCAGAAAAGCCGATCAACGCGGCGCGAAAACGTTCAGTGGGACTGCGCATGATCGATTTCGCCGAAAGAAGAGATGGGGTCACCGGTGGCCGAAGGTTTAAGCAAGCGTGAGGGCGGCCATACCGGCCGCTGTACGGCATCTTCCAGCGTGCCCAACGAATGCAGCAGCGTTGTTAGGGCGTCAAGAGCGGCCAACTCAGATTGCGCAGCCGCCACTTGCGCCGTGCGCGCGCTGCCTAGGTCGGTTTCTCCCGCCAGCCGCTGGCTCTGCGCACCAGCAGCCACCTGTTGTGCCGCCTCAGCCACTCGGCGCATACGCGTCCAGGCGTCGTAGCGTGCGGCGTAATCGGCGCGTGCAGCATCCAGGGCCTGGAGAATGTCTGCCTGACGGGCGCGCACCGCCGCCGCGGCCTCATCACGTGCTGCCGCCGCGGCGCGAATGCGTGCGCCGGCTCCGTGGAACAGGGGTAACTCGACGTCGACTTCGAAAGAAAAATAGCGCTGCCCCTGATCGTAGATATAGCCAGGCGCTATCGAGGTGACCGGGAAGCGCGTGCCTGCCGCCGCCCGCAGCTGGGCGTCAGCGACGCGGTACTGGGCCAGCAGTGCGGCCAGGTCGAGTCGGTTCCACGCCGCGTCCTCGGCCAACGCATCGGCCGGCAACGCGGAGGGCGGCGGCGGGGCATCGAGTTGAGGCCACGTCAGGGGCACGCCGCGCAAAGCTGCCCATGGCACGCCGATGGCGCCGGCCAGCGCTTGCTCCGCCGCCAAGCGTTGCGCCTGACGACTGCCCAGATCGGCCTCTGAACGCTGGGCCTCCAGCTCGGCGGTCAGTTGTGCATGGCGATCGATGGCCCCCGCAGCGAGGCGTTGACGGACGCTGTCTCGATACGCTGCTTGAGTCGTGGCGACGCGCGTGGCCATCGCCTCGGCTTGCCGTGCCAGCAATACATCGCGCAAGGCGCTGATAGCACGTGACCGACTTTGCCATGCTGCCAATGCAAGCTGGTCCTTCGCCATCTCGGTACTGGCGGTCAACACATCCCGGCGCGACGCTGCTTCGCCGGGATGCAGCAATGGCAACAGCAGAGCGACTCCGATCGTCCAGGGAGAACTGGCGGTATCGCCACTGAAGACTTTTTCAGGACTCAACGCCAGAGTGGGATTGGCGCGCTGCGCGCTCAGCTCAGCATCGGCGGCGGCGCGCGTTGCTCCGGCATGGGCCAGTGCCAGTTGGGGGTCGAAATACCATGCGGCGACGGTTATGCGGTCAGGCGTCCAGGGTTCACTCGCCGCGGAGGGCAGCGCGAACCGTGCCTCAGCCGCACGCAGTCCAGTGTCGTCCAGTTGACGCGCCGTCAGCGTGCGAGCTTGTTCGTGCAGGTCAGGCAGGCGTGTACCGGGCGCCGCAACGCAAGCGGCCATAGTCAGAGAAAGCACGCCGACCAGGACAGATCTTGTCGCAACAAGTTTCATTCGGTCAGCATAGCCGGCCGGGCGTGTTGGAGGCCGCTCCATACGACGACGGTCATGGCGTGTAACCCACCAGCACCCACCCAGTCCTTGGCGGACGTCTTCGCCTCACAGACAAACCTCTCACAGCCCTCGTTTCGGCGCTCGCGCCGGGCTGTTCTGCGTCAACGGAGATCATCGGACCAAAGGGCGGCTTCGCAGCGCTGATAACAACCGGAAAAAACATGCTCAGCATCGGGAGCGGCGTGGCTTTCGGTAGCCGTATACATGCCGCTGAAAACGTCATGCCACCCCTGAATAGCGCAGAGTCACTTATGGGTTCTTCGGCACCTTGCCGGTCGATGCGCCCGCAAGCGGCGCGATAAAACACTGCCCAGCTGCGAGTCACCGTGACTCCAGGAATCACCCGGATGCCATCGCTGGATCATGCTGATAAAACGTTTCGCTGGCCGCCTCGATCTGACTGCACCATCCCAGAAGATGCTTACGACATCCTTAGTGAGATCTTTCATCTCATTGCAATGACGCTCGACTACGTTGAACGGTTAAAACGAGTCTAGAAAAGTCACTAGAGCCGGCTCGTTTCTTGTGAGCGCCGCCAACGGCCAGGAACGCCCGACGCCCATGCCGACATCGCGAGCTATCCGAAGAACTTCGATGGCCGGCTGGCGGTTCACGCCAACGGCATCACGCTTGAACGCTTCGCTGAACTTATCTTTGCGCGGACATGACACGCCTTTTTTGCTGGTTGTCGGCTCTCTTGGAAGGGTACGCGTCGATGGCGTAGAACCCGCACTGCAACGGGGTCCCTGTCGATATTTGCACCCACTGGTCAGAGTCGAACTGCGCGCAATCGCAGCGCATTGGTGATGACCGATACCGAAGACAGGCTCATCGCCAGCGCGGCAATCATCGGGCTCAGCAGCCAGCCGAAGATTGGATACAGCACGCCGGCGGCGAGCGGGATCCCGAGCAGGTTGTAGAGAAAGGCGAACGCCAGATTCTGGTGAATATTGCGCACGGTGGCGTTGGCGAGACGACGCGCGCGCAGCAGGCCGCTCACGTCGCCTTTGACCAGGGTAATTTGCGCACTCTGCTTGGCAATATCCGAGCCGTTGCCCATGGCGATACCGACGTTGGCCGCGCTCAGTGCCGGCGCGTCGTTGACACCATCACCCGCCATGGCGACGCTGCCGCCCTGCTGCTGGGCCTGCTGAATCCACTCGGCCTTGGTCGCAGGGGTCTGGCTGGCAGCGTATTCGGTGATGCCCAGCTGAGTGGCCACCGCCTTAGCGGTCGCTTCGCTGTCTCCGGTCAGCATCACCACGCGCAACGACTGCGCGCGAAGTGCGGCAATCATGGCGCGTGCCTCGCGCTTGATCGGATCCTGCACGGCGATGAGCCCAACCAATTTGCCATCGCGCGCCAGAAACATCACCGTCTTCGCTACACGCCGCAGCGCGTCGGCGCGCTCGGCAAGCGGTGCCGCATCCGCTCCCTGTGCCAACATCAGGGCCGGGTTGCCCAGTGCCAGTGCGTGATTGTCCTGGCGGCCCCGCACACCCTGACCGGTAACCGAGGCAAACGCGTCAACCGGTTTGATCGCTATGGAACGGCCACGGGCCGCAGCCAGCACCGCGTGCGCGAGCGGGTGTTCACTGGGTGCTTCGAGGGCGGCGGCCATGGCCAGCACGTCCTCCTCGGCAAGGCCCTTCAGGGCGACGATGTCCGTCAGCGCCGGCTTGCCCTCGGTTAGCGTGCCGGTCTTGTCGAGTACCAGCACGTCGACATGCGCCAGCGCTTCGATGGCGGAGGCATCGCGGAACAGCACGCCCAACTCGGCGCCCCGACCGCTGGCTACCGTGATGGAAATCGGCGTGGCCAGGCCCAGCGCACACGGGCAGGCAATGATCAGTACCGCCACCGCGTTGACGACCGCATAGGCCAGTCGCGGTTCGGGGCCTAACAGCATCCATGCCGCAAACGTCGCCAGCGAGATCAGTACGACCGCAGGAACAAAGAAAGTCGACACACGATCGGCCAGACGCTGCAGCGGTGCGCGCGAGCGCTGCGCCTTGGCGACCAGATCGACGATCTGCGCGAGTACGGTGTCCTGCCCGATGCGGTCAGCGCGTAAGATCAGGCTGCCGGTGCCGTTGAGGGTGCCGCCGGTGACCCGATCACCAGCATGCTTTTCCACCGGCAGCGGCTCGCCGGTCAGCAGGGATTCGTCCACGCTGCTGCTGCCGTCAATCACCACCCCGTCCGTCGGCAGCTTTTCGCCGGGACGCACGCGCAGGCGATCGCCCAGCTGTACCTGATCGAGCGAGATATCCTCCTCACCACCGGTAGCAAGCAATCGACGCACAACTTTTGGCGCCAGATCGAGTAAGCCGCGAATCGCTGCCGATGTTTTGCCACGCGCGCGCAACTCAAGCCATTCACCCAGCAGAACGAGCGCGACGATTACGCCGGCGGCTTCGAAATACACGCCGACCAGACCGTTTGAATTGTGCATGGCAGAAGGGAACCAGGCCGGCGCAAAGGTGGCCGCGAGGCTGTACACAAACGCCACGATCACCCCAAGACCGATCAAGGTGTACATATTGGGCGAGCCGGCCAGCACGCCCTTCCAACCGCGCACGTAGTAGGCAAGACCTGCCCAGAGAACCAACGGAGCCGACAACAGCAGCTCGCTCCAGCGCAACGCCCACTCCGCACCAGTGGATACATGAAAGCCAATCAATGGCGGTCCCATGGCGATAAGCAGCAGTGGTAAAGCCAATAGGGCGGCAACGACGAATTTGCGCCTTACCGCGCGCAGTTCGCTATCGTCCTCATCTCGGCTGGGGATCATCGGCTCAAGCGCCATCCCGCATTTGGGACAACTGCCTGGGCCGGCTTGCTGGATTTCAGGATGCATCGGGCAGGTGTATGGCGTACCGGGCGATGCCTGCCTGGAGGGGGTTGGCGGCTTGTCCAGATAAGCTGCCGGATCGGCGAGGAACTTTTCGCGGCAGCGGTTGGAACAGAAATAGAACGCCGTGCCGGCGTGCTCAGCGCGGTGTTTGGCCGTGATGACCTCGACCTGCATGCCGCATACAGGATCCATCGCTGCAACTTTACCGCTTTGCAATGGATTGCCGCTGCAGCAGGCTCGCGGCGCGCCATCGCTTAAGGAATGATTTTCAGCGTGGGGCGCGTCGTGTTCGTGCGGATGCGGGCTCATCAGGTTTCCTCGGTGGCCAGCGCTGCGAGAATGGGACACGCGTCCAGCCTACCCCGCCCGGGGCAGGCGTCGATCAGCGCTTTCAAGCCCTGATGGACGCGCTGCAGTTCGGCGATGCGCGATTCCAGTTCGGCAAGCCGCGTCGTGGCGCGAGCCTTGACACCCTTGACTCCGCGTTCGCGATTATTCGACAGCGCAACCAGATCCCGGATTTGATCCAGCGAAAAGCCCAGCGTTTTCGCCCGACGAATGAAACGCAACCGATCAACGTCGTCCGGCACGTATTGTCGATAGCCCGACGCCCTTCGCTCAGGCTCGGGCAGCAGGTGACTGCGCTCGTAATAGCGAACGGTATCGATAGACACTCCGGCGCGCTTTGCCACTTCGCCGATCGTAAAACTGGACATGATCGCCACCCTCAACAGCGGGAGACTCATGCTAAACCCTGGACCCGGCTCCAGAGTCAAGAGGCCATGGTGGCGATTCCATCCCGGCAGCGACAGCGTATGCAACCTGTTCGCTGAAAAGCAGTCGCCCCCTTCAGGGGACGCGCGTGACCACGGCGACGGCCTTTTCTACTAGGAAATCAGCTTTGCCAACTCTGTCCGGTCACGGTCCGCGAATATGTTTGCCCTATTTGGATGGCCGTGAGGTGACCGACTGGATCAGAGATATGAAAATTGTTCGTGGAAATCTTTTCGGCCAAAAAGGTGCGCTGCGCTGAGGCCAAGGCGCGCTCTGCTTCTGCCTATGGCCTCTTCCAATACCGGCGTAAGCACATCCCGACCAGGCTCAACGGCTGTGCCTGGATCGATCGACGTTGCGCCGAGATTTTTGTCGAAGTCGTGCAACTGCCCAGAAATTCTCAGGCTGCTTTTGAAAGGCATCGGCCAGCGCTGCCGCGCCAGCTGTCGGCACGGAACTGACTGGACCCGCGGCAGGCGAGGGGCAGTAACGCACCCCTGATGCACCGAGCTTCGCGATTGCACGAAGACAATCCCTGCTGCGTTGCACAAATTTTGACAATTGATCTTCGCAAGACTTGCAAGGCGCAAAAAAGTATCTATCGCGTGTCTCATTTTGGGTAGTTGAAGATCAAGGATGCAGCTACTGTTGCTCGATGACGGCTTGTCAATCGTTTCATCTGAATCACCAGTTGAAACAGCAGCCCGTCAGGAGGACGACCATGCAGCCCGCTCTCTTTGCCATCGAATGTCAGTGCGGAACTTGCTCTCAGTGCCGCGCTGCGCGCGCTGACGCTCGCCACACCAACATCGTGCAACCGGATCTGGAATTGGTCGCGGTGCCCCGCGACGAGTCGTTCAAAGTCTGGTCGCATGGCTACCCGTATCGGACGGTGCGCTGGCACTACCACCCTGAGTACGAGATTCACCTCATCACGTCGACGTCGGGTAGCTATTTCGTGGGGGATTACATCGGAAGTTTCGAGCCTGGCAATCTCGTCATGACCGGGGCCAACCTGCCGCATAACTGGGTCAGTAACGTTCCTGATGGCAGTCGCATTGACGAACGCTGTCTTGTCCTTCAGTTCGACGCTGATTTCGTCGCTCGCGCCATCGACGCATTTCCGGAATTCAAAAACGTACAGTTCTTGCTCGATGCGTCGAGCCGGGGTTTGCTTTTTACGCCGAAAATAGGCGCAGCGGCGGAGCCGATCATGCGGGAAATGCTGACCGCACGAGGTCTGCGTCGGGTCACGCTGTTCATGACCTTGCTCGACGTACTCATGCAAAACGCAGAGCCGGTAAAACTGTCGAGCGCGGCCTATCGCGCGGACCCGGAGCGGTACGCGGAGTCGCGCATCAACCTCATGCTTTCTTACATTGCCAAAAATCTTTCGCGAGAGCTGCGCGAGACGGAGCTGGCTGAAATAGCGGGACAGAGTGCCAGCGCCTTCTCGCGGTATTTTCGTCGGCACACGGGTGTGCCCTTCGTTCAGTACGTGAATCGACTGCGAATCAATCTCGCATGCCAATTGCTGATGTCGGGCGAACTGACCATTACCGATATCTGCTATCGGGTGGGATTCAACAACCTATCGAACTTCCACCGGCAATTTCTGCTGCAGAAGAGCATGCCTCCGTCGCGATGGCGAGCGTATCAACAACTTAATGCCGCGAGCGCGACAGGGCGTTACGAGGTCAAGCACGCACTGCCTGCGCTCAGCTAACAAGCCAAACCGACAACACGTCAAAAACAGGCACGAGTATTCGCGCGGTGGCGGCGTCGGCACATGTCTGCACCTGCTATCACCTACTGAACGGTCCAACGACGGCAGCGTTACGCCGGCATTCTTGTACACAACGGAGAGAATCGATGAACAAACTTTCAAACCAGCTGGTCGGCGCCATCGCACTGACCCTGATGAGCGCCACAGCAGCCGCCGCCACGCCCAGTGGCACGGTCGCGTTCCTGATGCCCGACCAAGCATCGACGCGCTACGAACAGCATGACTTTCCGGGCTTCAAGGCGGAGATGGCCAAAATCTGCCCCACCTGCAAGGTGCTTTACCAGAACGCCAATGCCGACGTCGCCATGCAGCAGCAGCAATTCAATTCGGTTATCTCGCAGGGCGCCAAGGTGATCGTGCTCGACCCGGTCGATTCCACCGCGGCTGCGTCGCTGGTCCATCTGGCGCAGAGCCAGGGCGTCAAGGTCATTGCCTACGATCGGCCGGTGCCTTCGACGCCGGCCAACTACTACGTATCGTTCGATAACGAAAGCATCGGCAAGGCAATCGCGCAGTCGCTCGTGCAGCACCTGAAAGACACCGGCGTGTCACCGGCCAAGGGCGGCGTGCTTGAAGTGAACGGTTCGCCCACCGATGCGGCAGCGGGACTGATCAAGAAGGGCATCCATGCCGGATTGGCGAATGGTGGCTACAAGACGCTTGCCGAATACGACACGCCGGAATGGGCTCCTCCAAAAGCCCAACAGTGGGTCAGCGGGCAGATCACCCGGTTTCCTGCGCAGATTGTGGGTGTCGTAGCTGCCAACGACGGCACGGGCGGCGCGGCTGTGGCGGCCTTCAAGGCTGCCGGCGTGAATCCGGTGCCTCCGGTAACGGGCAACGACGCAACCCTCGCCGGGCTGCAGCTGATCATCGCCGGTGACCAGTACAACACCATTTCCAAGCCGAGCGAAATTGTTGCTGCTGCGGCGGCAAAGGTGGCCGTCGACTTCTTGTCCGGCCAGACGCCGAAGGCACAGACCACGCTCTTCAACACGCCCTCCCAGCTGTTCACGCCGGCGGTGGTGACGGCGAAGAACCTCAAGAGCGAAATTGTCGACAAGAAAATCGCCAGCGCCAAGGATCTGTGCACCGGCCGCTATGTCGAAGGGTGCAAGAAGCTGGGAATCACCCCTTGATCCGACGTAAATCCATCGCGACAGGAACGGGTCCCGGCGCGTGCCGGGTCCCCATTCAACCTGAGGTATCCGTCCCATGACCAGCCCCTCCACGACACGATCGCCGCCAGGAAAACTGGTGCTGAGCCTGCGCGGCGTCTCGAAGAATTTTGGCGCCGTGTCAGCCCTGACGGATATCGAACTGGACGTCCACGCCGGCGAAGTGGTTGCCCTGGTGGGTGACAACGGCGCCGGAAAATCCACCCTGGTCAAGGTCCTCGCCGGCGTCCATCAACCGACCACCGGCACTATCACGTTTGACGGAAAGCCGGTCACACTGCCGGACCCGGGCGCGGCACTCGACCTCGGCATCGCGACGGTGTTTCAGGATCTCGCGTTGTGCGAAAACCTCGATGTCGTGGCGAACATCTATCTCGGGCGCGAGCTCAATCCTCTGAGCCTCGACGAAGTCGCCATGGAGGTGAAGGCATGGACGCTTTTGAACGAGCTCTCCGCCCGCATTCCGAGCGTGCGCGACGTGGTCGCATCGTTGTCCGGTGGGCAACGCCAGACGGTGGCGATCGCACGCTCGCTGCTGCTCGATCCAAAACTGATCATGCTCGACGAGCCCACCGCGGCGCTGGGCGTGGCCCAGACCGCCGAAGTACTGAACTTGATAGAGCGAGTGCGCGACCGCGGTCACGCGGTGATCATGATCAGTCACAACATGGAGGACGTCCGCGCCGTCGCCGACCGGATCGTGGTACTCCGGCTGGGCCGCAACAACGGCGTGTTTTATCCGGACTCCTCGAATCAGGAATTGGTCGCCGCGATCACGGGCGCCGACGAAAACGCCGTATCGCGTCGTGCCGGACGGCGCCGGGCCGAACAAAACGCGGAAACGGGGGAACCATCATGAGCAACGAACCACAAGGCGCCACGCAGGCGTCTACCCTGCTCGACCGCAGCGACGTCCGCGTCAAGCACGCCATCGGCTTTGGCGGTACCGTCGCGGCCTTTTTTGAACGGCTGCGCTCGGGCGACCTGGGTTCCCTGCCGGTCATCGCGGGCCTGGTCATTATCTGGACCGTATTTACCAGCCTGAATCCGGTCTTCCTGTCCGCCAACAACCTGGTGAATCTGCTGTTCGACTGCTCGACGGTCGGGGTGATCTCGTTAGGCATCGTGTGCGTGCTGATGGTGGGGCAGATCGATCTGTCGGTGGGCTCGATGAGCGGCTTCGCCTCGGCACTGGTCGGCATGCTCTGGGTCAACCACGGCTGGCCGGTCTTGCTGGCGATTGCCGTTGCCATCGCCGTGGGTGCGCTGGTCGGTGCGCTTTATGCGCTGCTGCTCAATCGCCTTGGCATGCCGAGCTTTGTCGCGACGCTGGCTGGCCTTCTGGCGATTCTCGGCATGCAGCTGTACGTGCTGGGAGACACCGGCTCGATCAACC
>CBAAAD010000022.1:0-14377 GCA_964658785.1 uncultured Methylobacterium sp. | reverse complement strand
ATTGCCGGTTCCTGCAGTTGAGTCAGCTGCCTAGGATACGACGGATTGATCAGTGACCGGTTTCTTGCGATTTGTACCTCGCCACATAGCGCGATACGACCACTTGACGCCATCAATTACACATGTAAACATCATTTCACTTACATGCGTAAACGGTGAGCTTGTGGCGATCAGCGAAGCGGAAGCGGTGATCATGGATGTGCTTTGGCGAAGCGCGCCGCGCAGCGCCGAAGATATTCTGAGTGAAGTAGGCCCCGCGCAAAACTGGCAGGAGGGGACGGTGAAATCCCTGCTCAATCGCCTGCTGCGAAAAAAGGCCGTTAACGCCGAACGCGACGGCCGCCGCTATCTCTACACGCCGCTGCTCAAGCGCGAGCATTACGTGCAGCAGGAGAGCAAGGGCCTGCTCGATCGCCTCTTTGGTGGGCGGGTTGCGCCATTGGTGGCGCACTTTTCCGAGCAGCGCAAATTATCCAAAAAGGACATCGCCGAGCTGCGCAAACTGCTGGAGGAACTTGACGATGAACGCTGAGGTTTTCTTGGCGACTTCGCTTGTACATGGATGGCGGCTCGTGCTCGCCTTTAGTGCGGGAACCGTTTGCGTAGCGTTGTTGCGCCGTCCCTGTCGGCAGCTATTCGGCGCGCTGCGCGCATACCAACTTTGGGTGCTTCCTGCGCTTGCTATGGTCGCCAGCCAATGGCCGCACGAAACAACAAACGGTGCCAATGGTGCGCTACCGGCGTTGGTCTACATGATTACCTTAGCGACGCCGCCGCCCTCATTTCACGCCGGCGCGGCAGAAAGCTTCCGGTGGCCCGCAGTCATTCTGTTTGCCTGGGTACCGGGAGTGTTGCTGGTAGCGTGGAGCATGGTTCGAGGACAGCGCCGTTACCGCGACGCGTTGCGTGGAGCCACAGTGGTGGTCCATGAGCAGTCTTTAACACCGTTGCTACGCGCAATCCGACCCGATGTGGGACCCGCACTGGTCGGTGCATGGCGCCCCCGGATTGTGATTCCTGCCGATTTTGATAGCCGTTATGACGCGGCCGAGCGCACGTTGATTATTGCGCATGAGCGCACTCATGCGCGTCGTGGCGACGGTTTCGGATGCTTAGTTGCGCAGGTACTTCTCGTACTTTTCTGGTTCAACCCGCTGGCGTGGTGGGCAGTCAGCGCGCTGCGGCACGATCAGGAATTCGCCTGTGACGCGGCGGTACTCGCCCAGCTTCAGGTTTCACCGCGCCTGTACGCGAACGCCATGTTAAAAGCCCAGTCCTCGGCGCTTGATTTGCCGGTGGGTTGTTCCTGGTCGCCGCGTCACCCCATTACGGAGCGTATTGCCATGCTGAAACAAACCCCACTGAGTCCACTGCGAGCACGTCTTGGCCTCTTCGTCGGCTTGGTGCTCGGCACCATCGTCAGTGGTGTGGTTTATGCCGCGAGCCAGCCTTTTGGTCCAATTGTTACTCCACCTTCCGTTGAGTCTGCCGCTGGCGAGTATCAGCTGGACATCATGGTGGCATCGTATTCCAAGGGCAGAGCTGCAGATCATGCTGGGCGGACGACGGGTGGAATATGCATGAAAGCTGGCGAAGCCGGCGGCGTGAACACCGACGCGTGGCAATTGGGCGCGAAGGTGGTAAGCCTCAATGGAGGGCGCATCAGCGTAGCGCTGGACCTCAGAACGGCGAACGGCACGCCCATGGCCAGCCATACTCTGGAAGGCCGTCTCGGCCAACCCTTGCTGGCCGAATTCAACGGGGCCGTTGGCGAGCCGTCCATCAGCGTGCATGTCACAGCGGTGGCGGGTTGTCCCGCACGTGTGTGGGCCAGCGCGAGGTAGCGGCGCCTCTGATCACGTGGAACCCATGCATCAAAAATCAGCCAGTACGCATTGTTGCTTAGTCACTGGCAAGGAAAGCCAACCTTGACGTCGTTAATCCGCAAGTCCTGTCGATGCATCCTGTGACGCTCAATTTCGATCAGATTTCTGTCGGGCGCGCGCTACAGCTGATGGGCAGCATTGACCTCAAGCAGGCCATTTTCGGAGGCAAAAAGGTGCGCTTCGAGGCCAGGTAGTGGTTCTTGCCGGGCAATTTTCCCTCACGTGTTGATCGCGCTGGCCGTTGGAAGCGTCGCCAGATATCTGAGCTGGTTTTCGCTTCGATGGAGCAACCTGCAAGAGCGCGATCAGCCGCACCAACAAGAGCATCGTTCCTGCACCTACCGGTTTTTCGGGGGTCAGTCTTCCCGCTCCGGCCTCTCACGCACCGGGTGCTTGCTCAGCTTGCGCTGCAGGGTGCGTCGATGCATGCCGAGGCGGCGGGCGGTTTCGGAGATGTTGCCGTCGCATTCGGTGAGCACGCGCTGGATGTGTTCCCACTCGAGTCGGCGCAGGGCCAGCGGCGCTTCCGGGGCGTCGGGCGGGTCGCTTTCTTCACCGTCGGCGTTGTCGCCGTCGAGCAGCGCACGCACGACCGCATCGGCATCGACCGGTTTGGCCAGGTAATCGTGGGCACCGCGCTTGATCGCCTCCACCGCCGTAGCGATGGACGCGTAGCCGGTCAGCAGCAGCACGCGGATATCCGGCACCAGCGCGTGCAGTTCGGGAATCAGGCGCAGACCGTTTTCCTCGCCCAGCTTGAGGTCGAGCACGCAGTAACGCGGATGGTGACGGCGCGCGAGCGCGCGCGCTTCGTCGAAGTTGGTCGCGGTGAGCACTTCGAAGCCGCGAGACGCCAGCGCGCGCGCCAGCACCCGCACGAACGTGGCGTCGTCATCAATTAACAGCAGCGGTCGAGTGATCGTTACCGGAGCCGCCGCCGGGGCCGATGCAGAAGTATTCGATGCGATGTCGGTGGAGTCGTTCATGGCCGCGCTTCTTTCAGACGAAACAGCGCCTATTGTGGACCTATGCGCCGTCTCTTTCACGTCATTGCCGCCGCAGGTGCTTGCGTGCGACCACTTGGCTAGCGGTCGGCGATCACGGCCAGTGGAAGGCGCAGGCACATTTCGGCGCCGTGTTCGGTGTTGCCGGCGATCAATTCGCCGTTGAGGCGCTCGGCCGTCGCCTCCGCCAGAGCCAGTCCGATGCCGAGGCCGGTCTGCTTTTCCGACTCACCCAGCAGCGCCAGTTCGCCGGAGGCTGCAAAACCCGGCCCCTCGTCACGCACGCACAGCTGCAGCCAGCTGCCCTCGCGCACCACGATCAGTGCCACCAGCTGCGAACTGCGGCTGGCCGAAGCATCGGCGGCGTTGTTGAGCAGGTTGAGCAGGGCATGGCGCAGGCCGGGCGGTGTGCGCAGCACGGTGCGCGCGGTGTTGTCGTCCAGCACCAGCGAGACATCCGCCTCGGGCCGCAGCAGTTGAAAGCGCTCCAGGCAGCCGTGGATGAACTGGGCCACGGTCAGCCGCTCGGGCTCCTGCGACAGCTGTGCCTTGCCGAAAGCCACCATCTCGCGAAGAATCGTGCGGCAGCGGTTGACCTGATCCTGCAGCAGGAGCAGATCTTCCGATAACAGGTGATCTTGCGCGTAATCGCGGCGCAGTTCGGGGAGCAGCGTCAGCATGGTCGACAGCGGCGTATTGAGTTCGTGCGCCGCGCCCGCGGCCTGCGTGGCAATGGCCATAATGCCCTCGTCGCGCAGAGCCCGCTCGCGCACGCGCTGCACCTCGGTCTGCTGCAGATGCAGGGCATGCGAAAGCCGGTTGATGAAAAAGCCCAGCAGCAGCGCGCTGATCATCAGATTCACGCCGGTGCCGGCGTCGTTCAGGGTCATGCCGCCATGCGAATCGTCGTGCATCGGCACCGGCAAGGTGATATGCCAGTTCAACAGAATCACATAGACCACGGCGGCCAGCGCGGACACCGTCAGCAGCGCACGCGCCGACAATGCCGCCGCCGTCAACGCAATAGGCACCAGCAGCAGGGTGATGAAGGGATTGCCGGCGCCGCCGGTGAAGTACAGCAGATAGCCGAGCACCAGCATGTCGGCGGCAATATGGCCGACGGTTTCCCACTCGCGCATCGGCCAGGGCTGGCTCAGTCGCCACGCTGCAAACACCGCAAACACGCCGAGCAGGCCAATGCCTACGAGCAGCGGCAGCAGCGGAATCTGCAATTGAAGCCACCAGGCGCAGAAAAGCACGGCGACGCTCTGGCCGGCGATGGCGCAAATGCGCAGCCACGCCAGCGTGCGCGTGAGTGCAAACGGGCCGATACGCTGGGCTGGACGTCGCGTCATGGCTTCCTCTTAGGGGTGCGTCATCCAGAAAAACCCGCCGCGCAAGCAGCGGGCGGGTCGTCATGCATCAGGCGCGGTTATCGAACTCTTCGCTGTGAACGGCGGGCAGCGGATGGTGGTTGACCGCCGGGTCGGAGTGGCTGGCCGACAGCCTGTTCATGATCGGCAGCATGACCAGCGCGATCACCACGCAGGCAATACCGACAAAGCCGAGCTTGTTGAACAGGCTCACGTAAATTACCAGCGACTGCACCGGGTCGGTGATGTTGTCCGGGATATGCGCCGCGTTGGCGACCATGCTGCCCAGATACTGCGACAGGCCCACCGCAACGTAATACGCACCCATCATGAAACCGCCCATGCGCGAAGGCACATAGCGGGCGATCATCGCCAGGCCCAGGCCGCTGACCAGCATTTCACCCAGCGAATACCAGCCGTAGCCCCAGACCATCGTCCACGACGACACCTGACCGTTCACCGCCGAGTGCGCGCCCAGGCCGTACATGAAAAAGCCGACCGCCACGGCGGCGAAGCCCAACGCAAATTTGAACGCGATGGAAGGATCTTTGCCGGCGCGGCCCAGCGTGTTGTAGATCAGCACCAGGATCGGGCTCAGGATCACGATCCAGATCGCGTTGAGGTTCTGGAACTGCTCCGGAATCCAGGTAAAAAGGTGCGTGCCAAACAGGTCGAACGACAGATTCACGTTGTGCTGCGCAAACAGGTTCAGCGACGTGGCCATCTGCGAGTAAAAGATGAAGAAGAAAATCGTCTGCACGGTCAGCACCAGCGCGGCGATCAGGCCGGCGCGCTCGTTCTTCTGGCTGCTGCGGATCAGGTGCGCGAACACGCCGAGAATAATTACGCCGGCGGCATAGACGCAGGCCCTCGCCACGGCCTGGCTTTGCAGAATGAAAGCGACCACGAAGACCAGCACGATGCCCGCCGCGAAAACGGGCAGGGCGCGGCGCAGATCCATCGGACGCTCATCCGCGGGCGAGCCGATGTGCGCCAGCGCGCGGCGCATGAACACGTAGTTGATCAGGCCCAGGATCAGGCCGATCGAGCAGACGCCGAAGGCCGTATGCCAGCCCATGTCGTCGCCGTACTTCGCGCTGACCACGTTGCGAATCCACGGCGTCAGCGTCATCGAAATCATCGAGCCGATGTTCACCGCCATGTAGTAGATGGTGAAGGCGCTATCGATACGGGTTTCGTCACCCTCGTAGATCTTGCGCACCAGGTTGCCCGCATTGGGCTTGAAAAAGCCGTTGCCGACGACGATGACGCCGAGCGCGCAATACACCATGTACGGATTGTTGGTGGGAATCCACAGCATCGCGTAGCCCAGCGCCAGCACCGTGGCGCCGATCAGCATGGTGCGCCGCGTGCCCAGCAGCTTGTCGCCGACCCAGCCGCCGATGGCGGGCGTGGCGTAGATCAACGCGGCTGCCGCGCCCCAGACCAGGTTGGCCTTGGTATCGATGAAGCCGAGCTTCTTCATCAGGAAGGTGACCATCAGCACCTGCATGCCGTAGAAGCCGAAGCGCTCCCACATTTCAATCAGGAAGACGGCGCTGAAGGAGCGGTTTTGCGAAACGGGCGGATTCTGAAGTGCCATGGAGTTTCCGTGCGTGATTCGAGGTACGTGGTTCCAGCCGCGGCGCTGCCGCGGCATCCCCTGTGAAAAGCGTCGTTGGAACAAATTACATCCGTCGAAGCGTAACCGATTCGCCATTTTGGCGTCGCAGCGCTGCAGCATACGTATTGCCGGCGTCGAGCCGCATGTCCACGGGTTTCCCAAGGCAAGCGCTGGCGCGTCGGCCCAATCGCGCGTTTTGACGCTTGTGGCATCATTGGAGGCCTCGTTTGTTGACCGAAAGCGGGCTGATGCGCCGCTTGCTGCCGCGAAGAGCCTCTGGAATCCGGGACCGTATGCCTTGCCATGTTGATTTTTGCGTTGATCGCGCCGCGTGCTGCGGCGGCCGTTTGGCCGCGTACCAGCGCACCTGGCATGGACGATTTTCCCGCCAGGCCGTGGCTGCCTCCCTGCCGCTGACCGACGTCGACTAATGGCGGCCGAAGGTTTTCGTGGTCCCAAACAGCTGTGGATGGCGTTTCAGTGGTCGATGAAAGGCTTTCGCGCCGGCTGGCGGCATGAGGCTTCGTTCCGGCTGGAAGCCTGCCTGGCGATTGCGCTGATTCCGCTTGGCCTGTGGCTGGGCAACGGCGCGCTGGAGAAGCTGGCGCTGGTCTTTCCGCCGATGCTGGTGCTGTCGGCCGAGCTGCTCAATTCCGCCATTGAAGCGGTCGTGGACAAGGTCAGTCCCGAATTTCACGAGCTGGCCGGGCGCGCGAAGGACATGGGTTCCGCCGCCGTATTCGTGCTGCTGGTGCTGGTGGCGCTGAGTTGGGGTTTGATCCTGTGGCCGCGCTGGTTTTGACAGGCCACGCCACGTCGGATCGGGGTCGGTAAACCACCCATCGGCAATTTATTGCGTCCACGGGGCAGGGGTGCTGCAATGGCGACCTATCCGGAACGGGACATCCTCGATGAAAACCTTGCGCGCCATCGTGCTCTTGCTGGTCCTTGCCGGCCTTTCCGGCTGCGGTTACAACGCGATGCAGCGGCAGGATGAGGCCGTAAAGCAGGCCTGGTCCGAAGTGCTGAACCAGTACCAGCGGCGCGCCGATCTGGTGCCGAACCTGGTCAATACGGTGAAGGGTTACGCCCAGCACGAGGAAAAAGTCTTCGTCGAAGTGACCAACGCGCGGGCCAAGGTCGGCAGCCTGCAGGTCAACGCCGATACGATCAACGATCCGGCAAAGCTCAAGCAGTTTCAGGCCGCGCAGGGTGAGCTCGGTGGCGCGCTGTCGCGATTGATGGTGGTGAGCGAAAACTACCCGCAGCTGAAGGCCGACGGTCTGTTCCAGAACCTGCAGGCGCAGCTGGAAGGCACCGAAAACCGGGTGACCGTGGCGCGCAATCGCTATATCCAGTCGGTGGCCGACTACAACTCGATGATTCGCACGTTCCCGAACAATCTCACCGCCAAGATGTTCGGCTATCAGATCAAGCCGAATTTCAGCGTGGATAACGAGAAGGCCATTTCCACCGCGCCAACCGTGGACTTCGGCAGCGGCACGCCAGCGCCCGCCGCCTCGGCACACTGACGATGCACCGGCGCCTGTCGCGCCTGTTGTGGGTCATCGCGATAGCGCTGCTGTCGCCTGCGCTTTTGCAGGCGGCGGATGCGGCAGTCCCGCAACTGACCCGCCATGTGACGGACCTTACCGGCACGCTCAGCGCGCAGCAGGTCGATCAGCTGGATGCGCAGCTGGTATCGCTGGAAAAGACCAAGGGCGCCCAGCTCGTGGTGCTGATGGTCGGCAGCACCGAGCCGCAGGATATCGAGGCTTACTCGCTGGCCGTGGCCGAAGCCAACAAGATCGGGCGCAAGGGCACCGATGACGGCGTGCTGCTGCTGGTCGCCAAGAACGATCGACATGTGCGTATTGAAGTGGGCTACGGCCTGGAAGGCGCGATTCCCGACGCGGCCACGGCGCGCATTATCCGCGAATACATCGCGCCGAAATTCCGCACCAACGACTACTTCGGCGGCATCGGCGACGGGGTCGGTGCGCTGACCCAGCTGATCAACGGCGAGCCGCTGCCGCCGCCGGTGCAGGGTAACGCCGAGCCGCAGCGCCGCGGCCTGGGGCTGGAGCACGGTTTGATGATGGGCCTGTTTCTGGCGCTGTTTCTGCGCAGCGTGCTGGGCCGCGCCAGCGGCTGGGTGCGGGCGCCGATCGGCGCGCTGGTAACCGGCGGCCTGCTGTGGCTGCTGGTATCCACCGGCGCGGGGATTATCGGCGCACTGATGGGCGGCATTCTCATGCTGCTGCCGGGCGGCGGTGGCGGCGGCTTTATCGGCGGCGGTGGTTGGGGTGGATTTGGCGGCGGTGGGTTCGGCTCCGGCGGTGGCGGCGGCAGCTTTGGCGGCGGCGGTTCGTCGGGGAGCTGGTGATGGCGCGAGGGCAGCGGCTGTTCACCAATCTGTTAGGCCCGTGGTTCGCCATGCGCCGGCGTTTTCCCGACGCGCTGCTAGAGGAGATGACCGCGGCGATTGCCGAGGGCGAACGCAGCCATCTGGGCGAAGTGCGGTTTGCGGTCGAGTCCCGGCTGTCGCCCTGGACGGTGCTTGAAGGTGTCGACGCGGCGCTGCGCGCACGCCAGGTGTTCGCCCAGCTTCGTGTGTGGGATACCGAGCACAACACCGGCGTGTTGTTGTACGTGCTGATGGCCGAAAAGCGCATCGAGATTGTTGCCGATCGCGGCATCGCCAGCCGCGTATCCCAGGTGCAGTGGAACGACATTTGCGCCAGCATGAGCGACAGCTTCGCCCGCGGCCGCTGGCGCGAGGGCAGCCTGGCCGGTATCGCTGCGGCGCACGCGCTGCTGCAGCGTCACTTCCCCAGCGATGGCACGGATAACCCCGACGAGCTGCCGGATCGACCGGTGCTGCTCTGATGCGCCAACGCCATGGCTGCCGCGCAGGCTGCCATGGCGTTCAAGTCATCGACGCGCTCAGGCGCCCTTGCCGATGTATTTTTCCAGAAACGCCTGCAGGCGCGTGTAGAGCTCGACGTTGTTTTTCTCGTCGTAGAAGCCGTGGCCTTCGCCGGGCTTGCTCATCCATTCATAGGGCTTGTGGGCTGCATCGAGCGCGGCGCGCATGGCCTTGGCCTGGGCGAACGGCGCACGCTGGTCGTCCTCGCCGTGGATCAGAAACACCGGCACGTTGATCTGGTCGGCCAGCTTGTCGGGCGAACTGGCCGCCAGCTCGGCCGGGTCATCGCCCATCTGGGCACGCAATACGTTGCGCCCGAGCTCGCTTTCCTGGGTATCACCCTTGGTGTATCGCATGGCCATGTCGTAGATGCCGGCATAGCCAACGGCGCACTTGAACAGGCCGGGCGCGCGGATCACCGCCATCAGGGCCGAGTAGCCGCCGAAACTGCCGCCGAACACGCAGATGCGCTTGGGATCGGCATATTTTTCGGCGATGGCCCATTTCACGCCATCGATCAGATCCTGCTGAATACCGGTGCCCCATTGGCGGTATCCGGCCGCATGAAATCGGTGCCGCGGCCGCTGGAACCACGAAAGTTCACCTGCAGGACGAGATAGCCGCGACTGGCCAGAAACTGCGCATTGTTGTCGTACGACCAGTCGTCCTGCACGTCGATGGGGCCGCCGTGCGGCATCAGCACCATCGGCAGATTCGTTTCCGCGGCGCCTTTCGGAAAGGTCAGGATGGCTTCGAGTTCGGTGCCATTGCCGGCTTTGAAACGGAGCGGTCGGCGTTCGGCCATCTTGGCCGGATCGATCGACGGCGACACGTCAAACAGCTTGCGTACCTTGTAGCTGTGGGTGTCGATCAAATAGTACGTGCCCGGGTCACGATCGCTGCTGACCCCGAACAGCAGCTGGCCACCGTCGTCGCTGTAGTTGATGAAGTGAACGGACTCGCCTGGAAATTTCAGGCTGAGCGCCATGTGCAGCTTGGCAGCATCCATGTTGGGGTCGATATAGCTGACCTTGGGGAGGCCGGTGGCAGGTACGGTGGCGAATGGCTGGTGTGGCAGGGCGGTCCATTCGATGCCGCCGATGCTGCTGGAATCGTCCTTGGCGAGCACGCGTCGATGGCCGCCGTTTTCGTCTTCTTCGATCAGGGCGGTCGGGCCGCCCCCGGCGGCATAGGCGGCATAGATGCGCTGGTGATCGGGGGTAAAGTTGATCGGCACAAAGCTTGCGCCCATCTGGGCCGCGGTCATCTGGGCCCAGCCACTGGCTTCCCGGTGATAGACGACGTACTTGTAGTCATTGTTGACGCCGTAGGCAAAGTGGGCCTTGCCGTCCGCGCCCACCATGAAGTCCATGTCGGCGACGCCGATATTGCCGATCAGAAGGCGCTTGTTGGCGCTGGCATCGACGTCGTAGAGCGAGCTGTCGCGGTCGGCATTCCAGGCATGGGTCGTCATGTAGAAATGGTTGTTTGCCGGCTCCGGTCGGCTGTCGTATTCGGCATAACCTTCGTCGTGGTTACGGGTGCTTCCGCGGCTGCCGCCGCCCTGATAGCCGTACAGATAGTCCTGATGCTTGCCGTTCATGTCGGTGGCAATGATCTCGCCGGTCGCTACCGGCCTGTCGAGCGAGCCGAATTTCTGGCCCTTCATGATGACCAGGCGCGTCGGGCTGACCCAATGGAAACTCGCCGGGAGCTCGTATTTCGGCATCTTGAGCATGCTTACCGGCGCGCTCATGTCGGAGAGCTTGTAGACGACCAGGGAGTGCTGGCCCCCGTCGTCGTCCACGCGCAGCGCCAGATACTGTCCATCCGGAGAAAGCCGCGGCATCGACAACTCGGCGTGTTTCGCAAAGTCCTCCACCGGCAGCAGGTCTGCGGCCACCCCGGCAACGGGTAGCACCATGCATATGGAGGCCAGCAAGGCCCGCATTGTGTGACTAGGCATCAAAGTCCCCTTATGGCTGACTCAACGTAACCCTGCGCGTGGCGAACGTTCCCCTACCCAACGCTCGCCACTGGCGGCGAGTCTAGTCAGGCCGGGGCATCGCTGACAATGGCGCTGCAAGGTGGGCAGGCGTCCCGCTAAACTGGGCATTCCCATTACCCCGGTTCGCCCATGACCCAGCCGTTCGTAGTCCAGTTCAACCCGGTGGCCTTTGGCCTGGGGCCCATCCAGGTGCACTGGTATGGCCTGATGTACCTGTTGGGCTTTCTGGCGGTGGCTCTGCTGGGTGAATATCGACGCCGGCGCGGCCGTTTGCCGGTGTCTCGCGAGACGCTGGGCGACCTGTTTTTCTACGGCATGATGGGCGTGATCATCGGCGGCCGGGTTTGGTACATGCTGTTCTATTACGCCGGCGGCCCGCGCTGGATATGGACCGAGCCGCTGGCGCTGTTCAAGGTGTGGGACGGCGGCATGAGTTTCCACGGCGGTCTGCTTGGCGTGCTGGCGGCCGGCTGGTGGTGGTCGCGTCGGCAGGGGCTGCATTTTTTCGACACCATCGACTTTGTCGCGCCGCTGGTGCCCATTGGCCTGGGCCTGGGTCGGCTGGGCAATTTCATCAACGGTGAGCTGTGGGGCAAGCCCACGACGCTGTCGTGGGGCATGATTTTCCCCAATGCGCGGCCGGACGATGTCGCGTATGCCGAGAGCCATCCGACCTGGCTGCCGACGCTGCAGCAGTTCGGCGGGCTGCCGCGTCACCCGTCCGAGCTATACGAGATGACGCTGGAGGGTGCGGTGCTGTTTGTGGTGATCTGGTTGGTGTCGCTTAAGCCGCGGCCGCGTTATCTGATCTCGGGTTTGTTCGCCCTGCTGTACGGCTGTTTCCGCATTGCGTTGGAATTTTTGCGCCTGCCCGATCCGCAGCTGGGCTATCTGGCCTTTGGCTGGGTGACGATGGGTCAGCTGCAGTCGCTGCCACTGGTGGTGATCGGGCTGTGGCTGATCCTGCTGTCGCGCCGCGCGCCCACGCTGCCATTGGCGACTATGCCGGCGAAGGCCTGATCATGCGCCCCTATCTCGATCTCTTGCAGCATGTGCTGGAGCACGGCACTGAGAAATCCGACCGCACCGGCACCGGCACGCGCAGCGTGTTCGGCTGGCAGATGCGTTTCGACCTGGCGCAGGGTTTTCCGCTGGTCACGACGAAAAAGCTGCATCTCAAATCCATCGTGCACGAGCTGATCTGGTTCCTGCGCGGCGATACCAATATCGCCTACCTCAAAGAAAACGGCGTGCGCATCTGGGATGAGTGGGCCGATGCCGATGGCAATCTCGGGCCGGTTTACGGCCAGCAGTGGCGCGCGTGGCCGACGGCGGATGGCGGCGTGGTCGACCAGATCGCGTGGGTCATCGACGAGATCAAGCGCAACCCCGATTCGCGCCGCCTGATCGTGAGCGCCTGGAACGTCGGCGAGCTGCCAAAAATGGCCCTGCTGCCGTGCCACAGCCTGTTTCAGTTCTACGTCGCCGACGGCAAGCTCAGCTGCCAGCTGTACCAGCGTTCGGGCGACATCTTTCTGGGCGTGCCCTTCAACATCGCCAGCTACGCGCTGCTCACGCATATGGTGGCGCAGGTGTGCGGGCTGGGCGTCGGGGATTTCGTGCACACGCTGGGCGATGCGCATCTGTATAACAACCACGTGGAGCAGGCGCAGCTGCAGCTGACGCGCGAGCCTTATCCGCTCCCCACGCTGCGGCTCAACCCCGAGGTGCGTTCGATCTTCGATTTCCGCTACGAGGACGTGGTGATCGAGAATTACGTATCGCATCCGGCGATCAAGGGTGCCGTTGCCGTCTGACCGGCACCACGGAGCCGGCAAAGCGCCGGCCTGATAAGATTCGTCGCCGCTGGCACTGACGCTCATGGTCAGGCGCCCCACTGTTGATCATGTTGCTCAAGGAATTTCATGGCTATTTCGCTGATTGCCGCGCTCGATGAGAACTTCGCCATTGGCCTGAAGGGAGAGCTGCCCTGGCATCTGCCCGATGACCTGCGCTGGTTCAAGCAGCTGACCACCGGCAAGAACGTGCTGATGGGCTACAACACCGCCATTTCCATCGGCCGCGCGCTGCCGGATCGCGTCAACATGGTGCTTTCGCGCCGGCATGAGGCGCCGTTTCCGGGTCAGATCACCGTGCGTTCGGTGGAAGAGGCGCTGGCCCGCACCGATCAGACCGGCCTGATGGTGATCGGCGGCGGTCAGGTCTTTGCCGAGGCGCTGCCGATGGCGCGCCGTATGTACCTCACCTGGGTGAGCGCAGCGATCAGCGGCGCGGATACGTTTTTTCCCGGCACGCATTTTAGCGAGTGGACCGAAGTATCGCGCGTGCACCACAAGGCCGACGCCGAGCACGCCTATGATTTCGACATGGTCGAGTATCTGCGCAGCAACTGATCGCCGCGCCGTTTTCGCCCCGGTCGCGCAGCGCCTGCCGCCATGCATGTAATGGCTGGCCTGATGATCGACGGCGAGGGGCGCGTGCTGCTGGCCGAGCGCCCGCCGGGCAAACACCTTGCCGGCTTCTGGGAGTTCCCCGGCGGCAAGCTGGAGGCGGGTGAGTTGCCGATCGAGGCGCTCGCCCGCGAACTGCGCGAAGAGCTGGGCATCGAGCTTCAGTCTGCCCAGCCGCTGATTCGCGTGCCGTGGACGTACGACGATCGTCGCCTCGTGCTGGATGCCTGGCGCGTCGATCGATGGCTGGGCACGCCACAGTCGCTGGAAGGGCAGGCGCTGCAGTGGTGCTATCCCATGGCGATCGACCCGGAACGCATGACGCCGGCCGACCGGCCGATTCTGCACGCGCTGCGGCTGCCGGCGACCTGCGCCGTGATGCCTGAGGGTGTGACGATCGATCAGCGCGAGGCATGGCTGGAGCGCATTCACGGCGCATTCGGCCATGGTTTGCGCCTGCTGCAACTGGCCCTGCCGCTCTGGTCGGTGAAGTCCGTCCGCGAGTTCGCGCAGGTTTTGCTGCCCGCGGCTCGAAAGCACGATGCGCAGCTGCTGCTCGACGGCGATATCGATGGCGCCCGCAGGCTGGGTATTGGCGTCCAGCTCAGCAGCGCACAGTGCATCAGCCTATCGGAACGGCCGCTGCCGTGGCATCAGCTCATCGGCGTCAGTTGCCATGATGCATCGCACCTGGCCAAAGCAACGCAGCTACGAGCAGATTTTGCGACGCTGCCGCAAAACAGTAGCGCCGCGGAGAGTGCGCGTGTCGACGGGCCACATGCCTGGTCCGTCTTTCAGTCGGCGGCGGAAGGGGCGTCTCTGCCGGTCTACGCCCTGGGTGGGCTCGGTACTTCGGATATGAACCTGGCAACGCGCCACGGCGCGCAAGGTATCGTGGTCGCCAACGCATGGTGGTCGCGCTGAGCGTCGCTGGGCGAGTGGAAAAGCTTTGCCCACTCTCACGGGGTTGAATCCCGGCCGTCGATTTCCCTGTCGCCGTTCGCCCTGAACGTAGGCGCGCAGCGCTGAAGTCGAAGGGTACGCAATCCTCAAGCGCTTCGACTTCGCTGGCTGACGCGAGC
>CBAAAD010000021.1:6931-14884 GCA_964658785.1 uncultured Methylobacterium sp. | reverse complement strand
CCCGGCGAATCGCTGGCGCTGGTCGGCCAGAACGGCTCCGGCAAAACCACCTTGATCAAGCTGCTGACGCGGCTGTATTCACCCGACAGCGGCCGCGTGCTGCTCGACGGCACCGACCTGCGTGACTGGGATGAAAACGTGCTGCTGCAGCGTGTCGGGGTGATCTTCCAGGACTTTGCGCGCTACCAGATGCGCGTGGGCGAGAACGTCGGCGTCGGCGACGTCACCGCATTCGAGAACGCCGAGCGCTGGCGCGAGGCCAGCGACAAAGGCATGGCCAGCGAATTCATCGACACCTTGCCGGCCGGCTTCGATACCCAGCTCGGCAAATGGTTTCGCGACGGCCGCGAGCTGTCCGGCGGGCAGTGGCAGAAGATCGCATTGGCACGTGCCTTCATGCGCTCGCGCGCCGACATCCTGGTGCTGGACGAGCCCACCGCAGCGATGGACGCCGAGGCGGAAGCCGCCATCTTCGAGCATTTCCGCGAACTGTCCGGCGGGCGCATCGCGATCCTGATTTCGCACCGCTTCTCGACGGTGCGCATGGCCGACCAGATCATCGTGATCCAGGACGGCCGCATCAAGGAACGCGGCAGCCACGAGCAGCTGATGGCGCAGGCCGGCCACTACGCCCACCTGTTTTCGCTGCAGGCGCAAGGCTACCGGTAGCTGGCGTCGACTGAAGGAAGGAGGGGTTGACAGCACGACCAGGGCTCCACGAGCATCAAACCTCCGATGGAACGGAGCGAAGGAATGAGCACGGGCAAGCTGGGTTTTATAGTGGCGTTACTGTTGGCGGCCCTGGTCAGCGGCCTCTACTTCGCCGACTGGCTGGTCCTGTGGATGCTCGGCCTGAAAGATGCACCGCTGGCCTGGAACACATGGTGGCAATACTTTCAGGTCAAGGACTTGCCGCAGTACGCGCCCTATGCCGGCAAGATCACGCTGGCCGCCGCCATCGGCTTTGGCCTGCCGCTGCTGGCGTGGGCCATCGTGCTGATCCCGCTCTTCAATGGCAAGTCCGAATCACTGCACGGCGAAGCCAGTTTCGCCAATCTGACCGATCTGAAAAAAGCCGGCCTGCTCAAGCAAACCCCGCAAAGCATCCTCATCGGCAAGTACAAAGAACGTCTGTTGTGGCTGAATGGCGCGCTGCACCTGATCGTTATTTGCCCGACGCGCTCCGGCAAGACGACCAGCATTGCCATACCGGTGTTGCTGACCTACGCACAGTCCATGGTCGTGTCCGACCTAAAAGGCGAGCTGCGCAAGCTCACCAGCGGCCAGCGCCTGGCGATGGGGCAGCGCGTCTACGTGTGGGCGCCCTACGACGTCGATGGCCGAACCCATCGCTTCAACCCTTTCACCTTACTGGCGGGCTCGGACCCCGGCACGCGCATCGGCAAAATCCAGACCATCGCTGCGATCCTGTATCCGGATGAACCGGGCAAGGACGTGTTCTGGACGAGTCAGAGTCGTTCCGCGTTCACCGCCTTCGCGTCCTTCATGTTCGAGTCGTGGGAGCAGCGGTGGCGCAGGGGCTTGCCGTCCGATCCCAACACCGCGCCGGACTATCCGAGCTTCGAGCGCATCCTGCGGTTCTCGGCGGGCGGGGACGGCCAGACCACCTTGCAGCTACTTCAGTCGATCCTCAAAAACCCACACGAGTACGGCTTTGTCAGTCCGCAGACCCGTACCATCTTCTCCAACCTTGCTGGTCTGGCCGAGCAGACGTTCTCGAGCGTCCTCGCAAACATGCATGCGCCGCTGCAGCAATTCCTGAACCCCATCCTGGCCGCGGCCACCAACGCCACCGACTTCGACGTTCTCAGCCTGCGCAAGCAGCCGACCACGCTGTACGTGGATATCCCCACCAACAAGCTGGACGAAAGCAGCAAGTTGCTGAACATCTTCTACAGCAGCGTGATCGGCAACAACCTCGGCAAGCAGCTGGGTGAAGACAAAGAACTGAAATATCAAATGCTCATGATGATGGACGAGTTTACCGCCATGGGCCGGCTGGACGTGTGGGCCAAGCGCATCTCCATCTCGGCAAGCTACGGCGTGCGCGATTGCTGCATCGTGCAATCGAGAGCACAACTGCGCTCCGTCTACGGCGATAACGACGCGCAAAACTTCATCACCAACCACGGCTGCCAGGTCGCGTTCGCGCCGCGCGAGCAGAGTGATGCCAACGAATACAGCGAAATGCTCGGCTACAAGACCCTGCGCCGTAAACAGGAAAGCCGCAGCCGTGGCGGCGGCGCCAACCAGACCTCGACCAGCTACACCGAAGAACGCCGAGCCCTTTATCTGCCTCAGGAGATAAAGGAGCTGCCGCAGGACGACGAACTTATTTTCCTGGAAGGTTGCAAGCCGATCCGGGCACGCAAGAATTGGTTCTTTAAAGACAGAGCCTTGAAGAGACTGACCGAACTGGCGCCGGTGGCGGTGGAGCCGCTGGTGAAGCGGCTGGCTGCGGCAAGAGCGCTGCAAACGACCGAAGCTGAGCAAGTCATACAGCCGCAGAATGAGCAGGAGGCGAAGTGGTTAACTTAAGAACTGGTCAGTTTCGAACTGCAGCTGTGAAATGCCTTGAACGCCGCGCGTTAGCTGACATTGGCTGCGATGCTAGGACCGTCCATAGCGGTGTCGCAGTCATCAGCCGGAACTCCATGTGCGGCTGGGCTTCACGAAGATGCCGGCTGAGGTTCAACACCGATCAGAAATGACCTTAAAAAATAGGAGGCAAGCCATGAAAATTTCCGCAAAAGCAGCCGCGATAATGTTGTTTTCAGTGACGCCCATGCTGGCTCTCGCCGCGAATGCAGGCAGCACATCTCAGTCTATAAAAAAAACTGCCCCGCATGGTGTCAATGATTCCTTTTATTTATGTCTAGACAAAGCAGGCACGTCTACCATAGATGAGGCTGCTTGCATTGCTGACGAGGAATCTTCGCAAGATGCCCGGTTAAACAAGGCGTATCAAAAACTTTTGAGCTCCTTGAAAGGCAATATGAAGCAGGCGTTAGTAGACTCTGAGAAAGAATGGCTGATCTCAAGATCCAAAGATAATACCCTTGAAACACTGCTTTACGGTGGTGACTCACAGCCTAGTAATTTAGCTCAAGAGCAGAGCGATATGTTCAGGCTAGTCGAAAGGGCAAATTCTTTAGATAAGTATCTTGCGATAATTGAGAACTAATGCTAGCTCAAAGCACCTCCTTTAGTAAGATCTAGAGACGATTTAACCTCTACGTGCAACGCTGCTGTCGTGGTCAAACCCATTGCTCGCCAAGGAGAAAGAAATGGCAGATGATATCAATACACACGACGCCGCCACGATGAATGGAGCTATTTATTTTATTGTTGGGAAAGGCACTGAAGGTGGTCCTCACTCTTATGAGCTAGCTGTCGCCGGCATTACTGGTAGTTCGAAACCTGGTCATCAGTGGGGTGACGTGCAGGGCGTCGCGGCCAACAGCGGCTACAGCATTGGTACGATTCAGGTCGATCTAGGACAGCGTGGTGACTGGCCATTAGGCTCAATTAAAGATTCGGAGCTGAAGCCCGGTGAGAAATCTTACATTGACGCTATCGTTGACCAGTCAGCAGGTTATGCGCGCCAGAATGGTTTGAAATTTACGAATGACATGAACGGCTTGCGGGGGGATTTGCATACCCATGGGAAAAATTTAAAGTTCATCGACAAAGATACAATCGATAGCATTAATAAATGGGCTGCCTCTGATGAAGGAAAAAAATGGATTCACGATAAAATCGATTACCCTCAATCTAAGAATATAAGCGACAAAGCAATTTCAATGGTAGACCAGTACGGCAAGAATATTCCTGAAAATCGCCGCCTAGAAACTATAAGCATTATTGCTAAAACTGAGAATCAAATTCCTGGACTAAATTCGCGTTTCGAAGAAACTCTTAAAAGCGGCGGTGACTACGACAGCGTTTTAAAAACGGCAGAGAAAATTCAGAATAATCCTAAATATTCTTATTATGCTGGACTCACTGCCGCCGAGAAGGCGGAAAAATATGCTGCCGCCACTAAAGACCCAGCGGTCAAAGAAAGTCTGGATCGCGCTTTATCCAAAGTTGCCAGCCGTGATTACAATCCAGCAGGCGAAAAGAGCGATGCCGACATCAAGTTGGCGCTCAAAGTTGTTGGCGGGACTGGCCTCGCTCATCACGTTGAGCGTGGCCAGGGACTAAAGCAAGGCATGCACAGTGAGCAGGTAGCTAAGCTGCAAGCGCAGCTCGGGGAACTGGGTTACCTCGATAGCAGCGTTGCGCCCGACGGCAAGTTCGGCTCGGTGACCAGGGATGCGGTGAAAGCCTATCAGCACAATCACCATCTACCCGAAGTTGGTCAGGCAGGTCCGGCCACGCAGAAGGCCCTTCAGGCCGATCTGCAACCGCTCAGGCAGGACAACCCGGGCCCGCTGCCTGCCCTATCCGCCATGCCCTCCCTGCCCGCCAGTGCCCCTGGCCTGGACGATCCCCGCAACGCGTTCAATCCCAATCACGCGCTATTCAACCAATTGCAGCAGCGCATACCTGATGCCTCCGAACAACGCTTGCTGCAGTTCACCGCCGTTTGCCATAGCCAGGGCATCACCGACCGCAACCTGACCGACATCCATTTCGACCGGCAGAACGGAGTGATGAACTTCGGCGGCAGCCAGAATTTTGTCGCGAAGACGGCCAGCGTGGATCTGAAGGAACCGTCGCCGCCGCCGACGCAGTCGATGCAGCACATCCAGCAGGCCGACCAGTATCAAGCCCAGGTTCAAACGCAGGTGCAGGCGACAATCGCGCAGAACAATCAGCAAGCACTGCAGGGACCGACACAGGGCGGAGCGCCAGGGCGCTGAGAAACGATCGCTGATGAACGATAACGACAAGCCTTTACGGCATGGGTATCAGGCCCTTTCGATGAACTAGCTGTCGACGATCTCGCAGCGACGCCGTCTAACGATCTCACCCATCCAGCGCACACGCCCAGGCACCTTTGTGGTTAGCTGAAGCACTTCACCCGGAGGATCGAGCCATGGCTTGACCCTGCCCGCCCCCGCGCCCCATGCTTCGCTGTCCGCTAGACGTCCCACCCTGGTTGAAACACACGCATGAGCAGTCGCTACAACGCCGCCGATATTGAAGTCCTTTCCGGTCTCGACCCGGTCAAACGCCGCCCCGGCATGTATACCGACACCACCCGCCCGAACCATCTGGTGCAGGAAGTGGTCGACAACTCGGTGGATGAGGCGGTGAACGGCCACGCGCGCAGCATCGAAGTCACGCTGCATGCGGACGGTTCGGTTGAGGTGAGTGACGACGGCCGCGGCATGCCGGTGGACATCCATCCGGAAGAGGGCGTGTCCGGCGTCGAGCTGATCATGACGCGGCTGCACGCCGGCGGAAAATTCAGCGGCAAGAACTACAGCTTTTCCGGTGGCCTGCACGGCGTCGGCGTGTCGGTGGTCAATGCGCTATCCGATCGCGTCGAGGTGTCGATCCGCCGCGATGGCCACGAGTACCGCATGGCCTTTGAGCACGGCGACAAAGTCAGCCCGCTCGAAATCATCGGCACAGTACCGAAGAAGCGCACCGGCACTACCCTGCACTTCTGGCCCGAAGCCAAATACTTTGATTCACCGAAGGTGTCGCTGACACGCCTGCGCCATCTGCTGCGGGCCAAGGCAGTGCTATGCGCCGGCCTCAGCGTCAAGCTCACCGATGTCGCCAGCGGCGAGGTCAACGACTGGTATTACGAGGACGGCCTGCGCGACTATCTGCGCGGCGAACTCGACGGCAGCGAGACACTGCTGCCGCATGATTTGTTCGTGCATCAGATGGCGCGCGATGTCGAAGGCATGGAAGTCGCGCTGGCCTGGCTGCCGGAAGGCGAGCTGGTGCAGGAAAGCTACGTCAACCTGATTCCCACCGCGCAGGGCGGCACGCACGTCAACGGCCTGCGCACCGGCCTGACCACCGCCATCCGCGAATTCTGCGACATCCGCAACCTGCTGCCGCGTGGCGTGAAGCTGGCGCCGGAAGACGTGTGGGAGCGGCTGGCGTTCGTGCTGTCGGCACGGCTGCAGGATCCGCAGTTCGCCGGCCAGACCAAGGAGCGGCTGTCGTCCCGCCAGACTGCGGGCATGATCGAAAACGTCGTCCACGATGCTTTCAGCCTGTGGCTCAACCAGCATGTCGACATCGGCGAGCGGATCGCGCAGCTGGCGATCGAACGCGCCAGCGCGCGCCTGAAAGCGGCCAAGCAGATCGTCCGCAAGAAGATCACCCAGGGCCCGCAGCTGCCCGGCAAGCTGGCCGACTGCACGGCGACCGACCTCACCCGCACCGAACTGTTTCTGGTCGAGGGCGACTCCGCGGGCGGCAGCGCGAAGCAGGCGCGCGACAAGGAGTTCCAGGCGATCCTGCCGCTGCGCGGCAAGATCCTCAATACGTGGGAAGTCGAGTCCGGTTCCGTGCTGGCGTCGGAAGAAGTGCACAACCTCGCCATCGCCATCGGCTGCGATCCGGGCAAGAACGATCTCTCCAGTCTGCGCTACGGCAAGGTGATCATTCTGGCCGACGCCGATTCGGACGGCCTGCATATCGCCACGCTGCTGACCGCACTGTTCCTCAAGCACTTCCCCACCCTGGTCAGCGAAGGCCACGTCTTCGTGGCTATGCCGCCGCTGTTCCGCGTCGACGTGGGCAAGCAGGTTTTTTACTGCCTCGACGAGAGCGAAAAGGCGGCGATGCTGCAGCGCATCGAGCGCGAAAAAATGAAGGGCGCGGTCAGCACCACGCGCTTCAAAGGTCTGGGCGAAATGAACCCGCCGCAGCTGCGCGAATCGACCATCCATCCCGACACGCGCCGGCTGGTGCAGCTGACCATTGGCGATGACGACGGCACCTCGAAACTGATGGACATGCTGCTGGCGAAAAAGCGCGCCGGCGATCGCAAGGCCTGGCTGGAAGAGAAAGGCGATCTGGCCACGCTGGAAGTCTGAGGAAGCACAATCGTCGTCTGCGTTTTTCAGCGCAGGCCGCCGTGTGTCGAATCACTTCGTGCTTAGAGCGAAGACCGCGCATGCATCACCACGTGTCGCGATGCATTATCGAGCGAGACCAGACGTGCGGCGTTTACGCACACCCCGACGCTTCATCGGTTTGCCGCGTCGTTGCGTGCATCCGGCCCACAGCTCGCGCCGTATCTCCACACGCTTCCAATCCGCGAAGCGGAAAATCTGGAGTTACACATGAACAAGAATCAGCGTCTGCGTGGCATCGCCCTGGGACTCTCGCTGGCTTTTGCCACAGTCGCCGTGGCGCCGATGGCGATGGCCGACTCGATGAGCAGCATGAGCATGGGCAAGACCGTCGAAGTGGGCGGTGCACCGATGTACCCGAACAAGAACATCATCGAAAACGCGGTGAATTCGAAGGATCACACCACCCTGGTTGCCGCCGTCAAGGCTGCCGGCCTGGTCGATACGCTTTCGGGTACCGGTCCCTTCACCGTGTTTGCGCCGACCAATGAAGCGTTTGCCGCGCTGCCTGCCGGCACCGTCGACACGCTGCTGAAGCCGGAAAACAAGGCCGATCTGACCAAGATCCTGACCTACCACGTCGTGCCCGGCAATGTGACCTCGGCCGATCTGCTCAAGCTGATCAAGAAAGGCGGCGGCAAGGCTTCGGTGAAGACCGTCGAAGGCGACTCGCTGACTTTCAGCAAGGATTCGCAGGGCGTGGCCATTACCGATGACAAGGGCAATGTCGCCCACGTCACCATCGCCAACGTGAAGCAGTCCAACGGCGAGATCCACGTCATCGACAAGGTTCTGATGCCGTAATCCGCATCGTTTATTGTTTCGAAACGCGATTGTTTTACCGCCGCCCCGATTCCCTCATCGGGGCGGCTTTTTTTGT
>CBAAAD010000021.1:1187-6921 GCA_964658785.1 uncultured Methylobacterium sp. | reverse complement strand
GGCTAAGGTGGTGACTGTTTACTACCGAGCGACACCCATGTCATTGATGCCACCCCTCGATCTGCAGCGCTGGATCGACGACAACCGCCATCTGCTGAAACCGCCGGTGGGCAACAAGTGCATTGTCGATGGCGACTTCATCATCATGATCGTCGGCGGCCCCAACGCGCGTACCGACTACCACTACGACGAAGGCCCGGAGTTCTTCTATCAGCTCGAAGGCGAGATGGTGCTGAAAGTGCAGGACGACGGCCGCGCCCGCGACATTCCGATTCGCGCCGGCGAGCTTTTTTATCTGCCGCCGCGCACGCCGCATTCGCCACAGCGCATGCCGGCTTCGATCGGCCTGGTGATCGAGCGCAAACGTCTGCCGCACGAGAAAGACGGGCTGCTGTGGTTCTGCGAAAAATGCAACCACAAACTCTACGAAGAATTCTTCGCGCTCGATAACATCGAGCAGGATTTTCCGCCGGTCTTTGATCGCTTTTACGGGTCGCACGACGCGCGCACGTGCGGCGAGTGTGGCCATCTGAATCCGGCGCCGGCCAAATACGGCTGAGCACCAATGGCTGCAGTCATCCGCGGCCAACCTGGTGCGGATGACTTTACTTACCTCGCGCGAGCCACTTGCCCGCCATGCGCCGCAGCGACACATCGGCCGACGTATCGCTTGCGATCTCGCGGATCGATTTCCACGCCAGCGCCAGCGATTCCTCGCTGATCGCAAACTGTTCGCTGCCCGTCGCACGCACCACGTAGCGCACGTCGTAATGCCAGTGCTCCGGCTCGTCGCCGCGCGCGGGAATGCCGTGGCGATCGAGGTCAAAAATATCCGGTTCGACCGCCAGATCCGTCAGTCCCGATTCCTCCTCAGCCTCACGCAGCGCCACGCTGGCCAGATCGGCATCGCCGTCGGCATGCCCACCCAGCTGCAGCCAGCGGCCCAGCTTACGGTGATGGGTCAACAGCACGCGCTCACCGTCCGCACTCACCAGCCATGCCGAGCCGGTGAAGTGGCCGACTGAATGACTTCGCGCGAAGACATCACCTCCAGAACCAAGAAATTCTTGAAATGAAGACGCCGTATCGTCATCAGGCGGCTTCACAGCGGCATACCTTCGCAACGCATTTTCAAGAGTCTCGATGGTCATCGGCAAAATTTTTCCCGGCACATTGGTTAAACCGGGATTCTATGCGGCAGAGCGTCTTGTACGCTCACCGAGGCTCCGCTATGGTTCAGGGATAAGCTTTTTTATCGCGGCGCTTGCGTCGTTATTTGACTGAATTCCGGCGTCTGTCTCTACGGGGAACCACCACATGCTTTTCAAGCGCGTCAAGCCGCTCGACCAGATTCTTGCCACCGCTGAAAAGAAAAGCCTCAAGCGACAGTTGGGCCCCATCCAGCTCACCCTGCTCGGCGTTGGCGCGATCATCGGCACCGGTATTTTCGTGCTGACCGCGGAAGCCGGCCAGAAGGCCGGCCCCGGCATGATGATTGCCTTCGTCATCGCGGCCACCGTTTGCGCACTCGCGGCACTGGCCTATGCCGAACTGGCTTCGATGATTCCGGTTTCGGGCTCCGCTTATACCTACACCTACGGCGTGCTTGGCGAAGGTCCGGCCTGGGTCGTCGGCTGGGCACTCGTACTGGAATATGCGATCGCCGCGGCCACGGTGTCGGTTGGCTGGTCCGGCTATATGAATGGTTTGCTGGCTCGCGCCGGGTATTCCATCCCCGCGTTCTTGCGCACGGGGCCAATGGACGGCGGCAGCTTCAACCTGCTGGCGTTTTTGATTGCCCTGGTGATCACCGTGTTGCTGGTTGTCGGCACCTCGAAGTCGGCCAAGGTCAATGCGGTGCTTGTCGCCATCAAGATCATCGCGCTGACCGCCTTCATCATCGTCGCCGTGCCCGCAGTGAAGTCCTCGAACTTCGTACCGTTCGTGCCGAACGGCTGGGGCACACCGTTCGGTGGCGTGGGCGTACTCGGCGCAGCGGCTTCGATCTTTTTTGCCTATGTGGGCTTCGACGCCGTGTCGACGGCAGCGGAAGAAACCAAGAACCCGAACCGCAATATCCCTATCGGCCTGCTCGGCTCACTGATCGTCTGCACCATTTTCTATCTGCTGGTGAGCTACGGCGCCGTCGGTTCGGTAGGTTCGCAGCCGATGCTTGGGCCCAACGGCGCTTCACTGCAGCCGGGCACGCCGGCCATGGCCGCAGCCTGTGCAGGCTCCGAAGCGCTGGTCTGCAGCAAGGATGCGTTGGCGCACGTCATGGTGCTGATCGGCCACAACACGATGGGTTCGCTGATCGGCCTGGCCGCTGCACTGGCATTGCCCTCGGTGATCCTGATGATGATCTACGGGCAGTCGCGCATCTTCTTCACCATGTCGCGCGACGGCCTGCTGCCCAACTTCCTTTCCACCGTGCACCCGCGCTTCCACACGCCGCACATCCTCACGATCATCACCGGCGTGTTCGTTTCGCTCTTCGCGGCGCTGTTCCCCGTGGGACTGCTCGCCGACATCACCAACTCGGGGACGCTGTTCGCTTTCATCATGGTGGCCATTGGCGTCATGGTTTTGCGCGTCAAACAGCCGGCACGTCCGCGGCCCTTCCGCACGCCGCTGGTATGGTTAATTTGTCCACTCGCCGTGCTTGGCTGCCTGCTGCTGTTTTTCAATCTCAGCGGCTATACGCTCGCCCTGTTTTTCGGCTGGGCAGCCATCGGCCTGGTGGTGTACTACCTCTACGGCTACCGCAAGAGTCACCTTGCGAACGGTACCGAAGCGAGCTGACGCCTCCACACTATTGTTGATCCAATGACCGGCACGGCGCCCACCGTGCCGGTGTCATTTCTGGAATGCCAATGCTCAAACAGTTACTCGCGCGCAAGACCGATTTTTCCCAAACCGACGATGGCAGTCACGGCCCGGCGCTCAAGCGAACGCTCGGCCCGTGGGGACTGACGGCGCTCGGTATCGGCGCGGTCATCGGCGGCGGCATCTTTGTGATTACCGGCCAGGCCGCGGCCGAGCATGCCGGCCCCGCCATCATTCTGGCCTTCGTCATTGCGGCAATCTGCTGCAGTTTTACCGCGCTGTGCTACGCCGAGTTCGCCACGCTGATCCCGATGTCGGGCAGCTCGTATTCCTACGCCTACGCCACATTGGGCGAGCTGGTGGCGTGGTTCATCGGCTGGAACATGGTGCTGGAATACGGCGTGTCCGCGTCCGCCGTGGCAGTGAGCTGGACGGGTTATTTCGTGAGCCTGCTCGATCACGTCGGCATCCATCTGCCTGCCGTCTTGACCAATGCCCCGCTCGCCTACACCGACGGTCACCTGGTGACGACCGGCGCGCTGTTCAATCTTCCCGCCGTCGCCATCGTGATGGCGCTGACCTGGCTTTGCTACGTCGGCATACGGGAGTCCAGCGGCGCCAATCTGGTGATGGTGATTTTCAAGGTCGCGCTGATCGTACTGGTGATCGCTGCCGGCTGGCATTACGTGAACCCTGCCCTGTGGCATCCGTTCATTCCCGCCAGCCAGGGGCCGGAAAAATACGGCTGGGCCGGCATCATGCGCGCGGCGACGCTGGTGTTCTTTGCCTACATCGGTTTCGAGGCAACCTCCACGGCGGCGCAGGAGGCGAAAAACCCGCAACGCGATCTGCCGATCGCCACACTGGCCTCGCTGGCGATCTGCACGATTCTGTACATCGGCATCGCCGCCGTTATCACCGGCCTGCTGCGCTTCGACCAGCTCGATACCGCCGAGCCCGTGGTCACCGCCGTGCGCGCGCATCCGCAGTTGTTCATGCTGCGCTGGGCAGTGGAGATCGGCGCCTTGATCGGCCTCTCGTCGGTGATTCTGGTGATGATCATTGCGCAGCCGCGCATCTTCATGATCATGGCTCGCGACGGTCTGCTGCCGCCGGTGTTCGCGAAAATCCATCCGAAATATCACACGCCGCACATCAACACGGTCATCACCGGCGTGGGCATCGCTGCGCTGGCCGCGGTATTCCCGCTCGACGTGCTCGGTGACCTGGTGTCCATGGGTACGCTGATCGCCTTCGTCGCGGTCTGCGCCGGCGTGCTGATTCTGCGCAAGACACGGCCCGATCTGCCGCGCACCTTCCGCGTGCCGTGGGCACCGGTGACCTGTGTGCTGGGCGTGCTCAGCTGCCTGGCGCTGCTGTACTGGGAAAACTGGTACCAGTGGCTGCTGCTGGGCGTGTGGACCGTCGTGGGCATGGCCATCTACTTCGGCTACGGGCGCCGGCACAGCCATCTGCGCCAGGAGCACCCGCTGAGCTCGAAGTCCTGAATTTCGCCGAATGCCGGGAAAAATATCGAAATGCCGCCGATAACCGCATTTCGTGAGTGCGTGTTTTCCGCCACGCAGAGCCGCTTAAAGTCTCAATCTTCACTGAGAATTTTTACGCAAATCATTGTTTTAAAAGGACTTAACGAGAATTTTTCGAGAGAAATTTTCGCACCAGCCGCCCATTCGCGCTGCTCGGGAGTATCATCCCCAGTCCGGGGATATCACTTGGCAGTGGGCCTTCGGATCGCTGCTCGGCGTATCAGGTGGGGTCAGCTCCTCAGCTTGGTGCGCCGGGCAGCACTTTTATCGCGATGACTGAATTCCGTCGGCGAGGTGTGCGAATATTTTCTTTGCACAACCTGCCATGCAAAAAGGCCGACAAGATGTCGACCTTTTTATTTTGACGCTCTACCTTGCGCGCATCGAAGATGCGTGGCGAGATCAGCTCGCTTTCGGATTGTGCGACACGCACCAGCCTTTGGCGTTGACCGACTTGCCCGGGAACAGCTGACACGGTCCGCGACCCGTCGCACCACCGGAGTAGAACTGGCAGTTGGAGCAGTTGTCGCCCGCCTTGTGTTTCGGGTCGGTCACCTTGCTGCCGTCTTCCACATAGCCCAGCGCCTTGGCCGTCGGATCATCCACACTGACCGCCGGCAGGTCGGCAGCGCGCGCGAAGCGCGGCAGGCCACCCATGATCGCCACCGCTGCCGTGGTACCGGCAGCGACCTTCAGAAAACGACGCCGTGATTCGATGTTCTTATCATTTGACATGGGCAAGCCTCCGTCATGTATCCCACGCCCTTTGCGGTGGATTGCCGCGATAGTACGCCTGTTTCGTCAATGATTCGTGACTGGCGAGAATGGCTCTCATTCAATGCTGGACCGGGATTTGCGCGTGGTATCATCAGTCTCCATTTGGACGTCCAAACGCGTATGAACCAGCAGCTACCCGACACCATATCAGCCGACCTGTTCGAGGCGCGCGCAGACGCGGTTGCCGACACCGCGCGTGAGCTCGCCGCGCTGGGCTGGACGCCCGCGACCAGCAGCAATTTCTCGGCCCGCGTGGACGCCGACCACGCGGCGATCACCATCTCCGGTCGCGACAAGGGCAAGCTCGGTCGCGACGACATCATGCTGATCGACATGCAGGGCAATGCCGTCGGCACCGATTCGAAACCGAGCGCAGAAACCGCGCTGCATACCCAGATCTATCGTCGCTGGCCCGCGATGGGCGCCGTGCTGCACACCCACTCACGCACGCAGAGCGTGGCCTCGCGCCTGTACGCCGACGATGGCGTGATCCGCCTGCAGGGCTGGGAGCTGCAAAAAGCGATTACCGGCTACACCACGCACGAAAGCCTGCTGGAGATACCGGTCTTCCCCAACACCCAGCA
>CBAAAD010000021.1:0-1087 GCA_964658785.1 uncultured Methylobacterium sp. | reverse complement strand
ATTGCCGCCTATAAAACGGACATTGATCGGCTGATGGCGGAAACCGGCTATCAGGCCGTCGACGTGATCAGCCTCACGCCCGATCATCCTGATCGCGCGACGCTGCGGCAGAAGTTTCTCAGCGAGCACACCCACAGCGAGGACGAGGTTCGCTTCTTCGTCGCCGGCGCCGGCCAGTTCACCCTGCACATCGACGGCAAGATCTACGACGTGCTGTGCGAATCCGGCGACCTGATCGGCGTCCCCGACGGCACGCGCCACTGGTTCGACATGAGCGAAGCGCCCTACTTCGTGGCGATTCGCTTCTTCACCAACAAGGAAGGCTGGGTCGCCAACTTTACCGGCGACGGCATCGCCGAGCGTTTCCCGCGGATGCAGCCCTATTCGGCAGCAACTCGCTGAATAGAACCCGCCGTCGCTGACACGGCCAAGCCGAACGTTGACCGGCCAGATCGTGCGACCGTTTATGCTGGGCGCCTTTCCCAGGCAACGCCAAACCATGACCGATATCCGCGCCATCGTCACCGACATCGAGGGCACCACCAGCTCGATCAGCTTTGTTCGTGACGTGCTGTTCCCGTATGCCCGCGAGCGCCTGCCTGCCTTCATCGAAACGCACGGCGACACGCCCGAGGTGCAGCACTGGCTGCACGAAGCGGCGAAAGAGGCCGGCCTGGTCGAGGCCAGCCGGCAGGAGATCATCGAACTGCTGATCCACTGGATCGACGAAGACCGCAAGTCGACCGCGCTCAAGGCGCTGCAGGGCATGATCTGGAAAGACGGCTACGAGGCCGGCGATTACCAGTCCCACATGTATCCCGAAGTCGCCGCTCGTTTGCGGGCGTGGCAGGCCAGTGGCCTCTCGCTGTACGTTTATTCGTCCGGCTCCGTGCCGGCACAGAAGCTGCTGTTCGGTTTCAGCGAAGCCGGCGATTTGACGCCGCTCTTTTCCGGCTACTTCGATACCGAGACCGGCCACAAGCGCGAAGAAGAGTCGTACACGAAAATCGCTGAAGCCATCAGCCTGCCGCCGCAGCAGATCCTGTTTCTGTCGGATATCGTGGAAGAGCTCGACGCCGCGCAGGCG
>CBAAAD010000020.1:9940-14896 GCA_964658785.1 uncultured Methylobacterium sp. | reverse complement strand
CTTGACGACTTTCCCATTCGCATCAAGAAAATCGATCTCGGCCGCACCGTTGGTGGCCACCTTTATCTGGATACGCTCGTTGCCGCCGGCGTCCATCAGCGACAGCAGGGCTGATCCGTCGGATCGCCCCACCCAGATACGACGGTGGCCTCTGCCATTTTCAGGGCTATCCGATACGGCCATGCCTGCCATGCTGTTGTCTTTGTCATCGACGCCCAGCAGCTGCACGACCTGGTTCGCGTTGTAGCGATCGAACGAGAGGCTGCCTCCCGAGTCCACCACGTTGCCGTGTGCATCACGCTTGCCACCGAAGATCAGGCCGCCGTTCTCCGAGCCTTCGTCGTTGTAGAAAATCATTCCCGCCTGCGGTCGATCCACCTTGGGTTGCTCCTTGCCCTTGACGATCACGCCAGGCAATTTCGCACTGTCGGCAATCACCATTCTCAGCGTGCCGTCGGGCTCGCGTACGTTGATTCGATGGACGTTGATTTCATCAAAGGTGGCGCGAGGATTTTTTGAGAATCCCGTGAGCATCGATACCGCAAACGCCGCGGTGAGCACACCGGAATAAATGACGAGAAAGCGCTGACCGAACATAGGTTCCCTCCCTAGATGTGACTCGCACAGTAAGCGATTAGAGCCTTCGGCGACAGGTAGCGGCCTGAAGGGAACATTAGCTATCTTAGGCGAATAAGGCAGTGGCCTCCCGGGTAGCGGGGCCGGCATGGGGCCAACCATCGATCCACTCAAGGATGTACGTATGGCTGCGGATAGTGTGTCAGTTCAACGCACCAGGCTGGGCCACGGAAGGAGCGCCGCACCGGTGCTGGCCATCGCCCTGCTGTTCGGCGTGGCTCATATGTTGACCAATGGGCAGTACGGCTTTCATCGGGACGAATGGCAGTTCCTCAGCGATGCGCAACATCTGGATTGGGGCTTTGTGCCCTACCCGCCGCTGACCGCGGCGCTGGAGCACCTGGGCCTGAAGATGTTCGGGCTGTCGCTGACTGGCCTGCGGCTGTTTTCGCTGCTCGCGCAGGTGCTGGTGATTATTGCCAGCGGCCTGATGGCGCGCGATCTGGGCGGTGGACGGCTGGCGCAGACCTTCGCAGCCATCGCCGTAGCGCTGTCGCCACTGCCTTTGTTCTGGGCGACGGAATTCCAGTATTCCTCGTTCGATCTGCTGTGGTGGGTGCTTATCGCGTGGTGCACGATTCGCCTGCTGCGCGACGACGAGCCGCGATGGTGGATGGCCATTGGCGTATTCGCCGGGCTCGGCATGCAGACCAAGTATTCGATCACGTTTGAGCTCGCCGGCGTGCTGGTGGGCGTGCTGCTCACCGACGCACGGCGATATGTCGCCAATCGCTGGTTCTGGGTTGGCGGCGCCATCGCGTTACTGATCTTTGCGCCCAATCTCGTCTGGCTGATCCGGCACGACTTCATCTCGTATCATTTTCTGCAAGGCATCCACGCGCGCGACGTGCATCAGGGCCGGGCCGACGGCTTTCTGCGCGATCAGCTCCTGCTGGGTGCCAACCTGTTTGCGGCGCCCGTCTGGCTGGCGGGTCTGTTTGCTTACTTCAAGGATCGCCGCTACCGCATGCTGGCCTGGATGTACGTGGTGCCGGTCGCGCTGTTCCTGCTTGCCCGAGGGCGCTTCTATTACACCGGCGGCGCTTATCCGATGGTGCTGGCCATGGGTGCCGTTGTGGGCGAACGCTGGTTGCATACGCTGCGCCCGGCCTGGCGCGCCGGAATCGCCGCACTGGCCTTTGCGGGCGTCTTCGCCGTTGGCATCTACGCGACCTTGCGCATCGTGCCCATCGCGTCGAGCGGTCCGTTGCGGGAATATGCGCTGAAGAACAACAACGACCTTCGCGAGGAAATCGGCTGGGACGACATCGTCGAGCGTGTCGCAGCCATACGTGATGCCTTGCCTGCCGAACAGCAGGCCAGCCTGGGCATTGTGGTGGGCAACTACGGCGAGTACGGCGCCATTGCCCTACTCGGCCAGCAATACCATTTGCCCGTGCCGATCACCGCGGTCAATACGGGATGGCTGCGCGGCTATCCGCAGACGCCGCCCGGCACATACATCGTGCTGGGAAGTTCGCACGAGCGTGCCGACGAGCTCTTCACCCATTGCCGCGTCGCTGGCCACACGGCCAATACGCTGGGCGTAGCCAACGAGGAAAGCATCGATCACCCGGATATTTTTGTGTGCGGCCCCACGCGCAAACCGCTGAGCGAGCTGTGGAAGCACGGACCGGAGTTTGGGTGAGTTCCCTCCCCCAAGTTCTAAACCTGTTCGAGCAGAAACTAGGGTTCGTTCACCGAATTCAGCCCCACCCGATGCTGCGTGCCCCACTCGCTTCGCTTCAGCAGAAAGTACACCCAGCCGAGCGTGGCGCCGCCGTGGCGCATCAGCTGGAACGAGAACGGTTCGATCACTGAAGCAAGCAGCGCCATGCCGAAACTCGAGGTGGAGCTGTCGCCGCTCCAGCGCCGGTACAGATGCACCGACCAGGCCTGAAACGCCAGGTCGATAGCAATTTTGACCAGGATGATCACCAGCACAGGCAGCACGATCGTGAAGCGCCCACCAAAGAGAAACGTAAGCAGCAGGCCGAACGCGGCAAGGCCGTAGAGCGGCTGCACGGTATCGAAAGCCTTGACCGGCAGCATGAGCGTGCCGAGCGTGCCGTAACGGCGATTGCCGATCATGCTGCGGTACCAGTACTGCGTCTGCAGAAAGCCGGCGAACCAGCGGCGCCGCTGGCGCAGAAAGCTCGGCAGCGTGCTTGGCGCATCGGTGCGCGCTTTCGCCGTGCCGATCACGCGCACGTCCCAGCCCAGCCCGCGATCGAAGGAGTAGCGGCGCAGGCGGTGGATCAGTTCGTAGTCTTCAACCAGGCAATCCGGATCGAAGCCGCCGACGGTCAACACCGCTTCGCGCCGGAAGCACGCAAAGGCGCCGGAAATCAGCAGCAGGCTGTGCGCGCGCATCCACGCATAGCGCGAGATGAAATTGCGAATGTATTCGTAGGTCTGAAACCACTGAAAGAAGCGGCCGCTGATCGTGCGACTGCACACCGGCGACAGCAGGCCGGCGGCGACCACCAGCTGCGGCAACGCCGCGAAGGCGTTGGCCATCGCCGCGCAGGCTTCCGGTTCGAGCAGGGTGTCGGCATCCACCGTCATCACCGTTTCGGTGGTCATTACCAGCATCGCGGCGTTCAGCGCGCGCGCCTTGCCGCCGTGCGGCACGCGCAGCCAGCGTATCGCGGGATGGAGCGCACTCGGTTCGCTGAGCTTGCCCTCACCGGGATCGACCAGACCGTAGCGGCTCGTCAGCAGCTGCGCGGTGCCGTCGGTCGAACCGTCGTCGGCAATCACGATTTGTGTTGGCACTTTCGTCTGCGCGAGCAGCGCGTTGAGCGTGATCGGCAGCACGGCCGCTTCGTTATGCGCGGCGACGATCACGCCGAGCGTCGGCACGGGCCGGTTCGGCGATACCACCGGCAGCGGCTTCATCAGCGACAGCGATTTCCACGCGACGAAGAGCAGCAGCGCCGTGTCGTAAATCACGTAGGCAATGCCGGTGGACCACGCGCCCACGCCGTGCAGAAAGAAGGCGCGTGCGAACAGCACCAGCCACAGCACCATCACGCCGCCGTGGATAAACACGCTGATCGCCGGCGTGCGCACGGGTGATATGCGCGGCGAGGCGAGCGCCAGCGCGCGGTCGAGAGAACTGAGGGGCGTATCCATCAACCTTCTTCCATTTTTTAATGACGCCATGCGGCGCAAGCCCCCAACAGAGACGTCCAGGCGCTTATATGCAGGTTCGAGCGAGCCGTCGACATTACGGCAGCATGCGACCGATGACCGGGTGGCGATCGATCCACTGGTGCTTCAGCGCACCGAGAATGTGCAGCCCCAGCACCACGTAAAGCGCGTAACCGCACCAGGTGTGCAGCGTGCCCAGCTGCGTGTGCAGCTGATCCTTCAGCGCCGGGTCGAGATGCATGAGGAAACCGATGCGCGGCCACGGCACCAGCCCGAACAGGTGCATCGGATGCGTCGCGGCGCCATCCCACGCCGAGTCGTGCGCCCAACCGGATAGCGGCAGCGCAAAGATCAGCACGTACAGCGCGATATGCGCTGCGTGTGCCGCGGCTTTCTCCCAGCCGGCAAAAACGCCGGGCAGCGGCGGCGGCCGGTGCGTCAGCCGCCACAGCACCCGCACAATCGCCAGCCCCAGCACGATGATGCCGATGGACTTGTGGGTGTCGATGACAAAGCGCACCGACGTATCCGGCAACACCGAGGGCGGCAACAGCGAGGCTGCGAGCCCCAGCGCGATATTGGCGAGGATCAGCAACGCGATCGTCCAGTGCAGAAGCATGGCGACGCGGGTGTATTTCAGCGCATCTTCGGACGTGGCGGCGATCGGCGTGGTCGATCCAGGCCGGGTATCCGGCACCGCTCGAAGGATGGCGCCTTTCGTGGGAGGGGAAGTTTTCACGACGATCTGCTGTGAGGGAGGCAAGGGACGGACGTTTGATGGCAGTGCGCACCGCAAATGGCGTCCTGGGTCCACAAGGCTAGCTTATCCAGACCCGCGCTGAACCGCTGCCCATACAGGACAAGCAGCGTGTGAAAGCGGGGTGGCGTCGTGACGCACCATCTACCCGAAAACCCTGTTCGAGTAGCCCGAACGCACGCCTTTGTAGGTTGGGATGAGCGCAGCGAACCCCAACTTTGACCCGCGCCGGTGTTGGGGTTACGGGCCGATTCGGCCCGCCCTTCGGGCCATTCGCTGCGCGAATGTTCGTTGCGGCGTCCCGCCTCCACAGTCGATCCGCTCACCCCAACCTACGATGGGGCACCAAAAGACCGCTTTTCGCCCATCAACGTCACGGCCTCTTACGGGTTGACGCTCTCGGCGAT
>CBAAAD010000020.1:0-9840 GCA_964658785.1 uncultured Methylobacterium sp. | reverse complement strand
TCGGCAGGCACGCCGTTGAGATACTTCGACGTGAGCAGGCCCTGCGCCAGCGGCGAGAACGCAATGCAGCCGGTGCCGAGATCTTCCAGCGTGTCGAGCAGGCCGTCTTCGATCCAGCGGTTGAACATGGAGTAGTTCGGCTGATGGATGAAAAGCGGCACGCGCTCTTCGGCAAGAATGGCCGCCGCCTTGCGCGTGAGCTCGGGCGAGTAGCTGGAAATGCCGATGTACAGCGCCTTGCCCTGGCGATGCATATGCGCCAGCGCGCCCATGGTTTCTTCCAGCGGCGTGGTGGCATCGACGCGGTGTGAATAGAAAATGTCGACGTAATCCAGGCCCATGCGCTTGAGCGACTGGTCGAGGCTGGCGATCAGATACTTGCGGCTGCCGCCGATGCCGCCGTAAGGGCCCGGCCACATATCCCAGCCGGCCTTACTGGAGATGATCAGCTCATCGCGGTACGGCGCCAGATCGGTCGCCATCACGCGGCCGAAATTCTCCTCGGCCGAACCGTACGGCGGGCCGTAGTTGTTGGCCAGATCGAAGTGCGTGACGCCGCGATCGAACGCGCGCCGCAGCATGGCGCGTCCCGTCTCGAAGACATCCGCACCGCCAAAGTTCTGCCACAGCCCGAGCGAAATCGCCGGCAGGTCGATCCCGCTGCGGCCGCAGCGGCGATAAGGCATCAGGTCGTCGTAGCGATTCGTTGCCGCTTGATAGATCACGTGAATTCTCCCGGGAAATGGACCGACTGTTTAATGGATTCAATGCTAGCGGCTGCGTGATGAAAGACGCGGCAAGCCGAGCCGGAAAGTATTCTCGAATAAAAAATCTAGCGTTGATGCGTAGCGAATCGCTCGACCATCGACGCGCTCGCCTGATTGAGGCCCACGATCTCGACCGCAGCGTGATGGCGACGCAGCTTGAGCACGATGTCGTCCAGCGCACTGATCGCACTGACATCCCAGAAGTGCGCGCCGCTGACGTCGATGCGGACTTCCGGCGGCAGCGCCTGATAGTCGATCGCATCCACCAGTCCGCTGGCCGACGCGAAGAAAACCTGGCCCGTCACGACATAGGTGAGCACTCGCCCGTCATCGGCAAGCTGCATCGATACGGTAAACAGGTTCGCGACCTTGCTGGCAAAGAACACGCCGCTGAGCAGGACGCCAACCAGCACCCCTTTCGACAGATCACGCGTCGCGACCACCACGATGACCGTGGCAAGCATGACGACGCTCGACTGCCAGGGATGCGAGCGCAGATTTCGGAAAGAAGACCAGTCAAAGGTGCTGATCGACACCATGATCATGACGGCTACCAGCGCTGCCATCGGAATGCGGTTCACCCAGTCGCCTGCCACCACGATCAGAAAGAGCAAAAAGCAGCCGGCGAAGAGCGTGGATAGCCGCGTCCGCCCACCGGCAGTGACGTTGATGACCGACTGCCCGATCATCGCGCAGCCGCCCATGCCGCCGAGAAAGCCGGTGACAAAGTTCGCCACGCCCTGCCCGACGCATTCGCGGCTCTTGTTGCTCGGGGTATCCGTCATGTCGTCAACGATCCGTGCCGTCAGCAGCGACTCGAGCAGGCCGACCGCCGCCATCGCCAGCGAATAGGGAAAGATGATTCTCAACGTGTCCAGGGTAAACGGCACCTGCGGAATGCCGAACAGCGGAAGACTCGACGGCAGGTGGCCCATGTCGCCAACGGTGCGCAGCTTGAGGCCGGTGAATAGCGTGAACGCGGTAAGCACGATGATGCTCACCAAGGCCGATGGCACACGCTTTGTGATGAGTGGAAACAGATAAATGATGCCCAGCCCGCAGGCGACCATCGCATACATAGGCCACGCGGCTCCGACGAACTGCGGCAGCTGCGCCATAAATATGAGGATGGCCAGCGCGTTGACAAAGCCGGTCATGACGGAACGCGAGACAAACTTCATCACCAGGCCCAGCCGTGCGGCGCCGGCAACAACCTGCAGCAGTCCCATCAGAATCGTCGCCGCAAAAAGATATTGCAGACCGTGATCACGCACCAGGGTGATCATCAGCACCGCGGTCGACGCGGTGGCAGCCGAGATCATCGCCCTTCTTCCGCCAAGAATGGCCGTGACCACCGCGATGGAAAACGACGCATACAGGCCGACCTTCGGGTCGACACCGGCCACGATGGAGAAGCCGATGGCTTCGGGAATGAGCGCCAGTGCAACCAGTGCGCCGGACAACAGTTCGGTAGGCACGTTGGTCAGCCACTCACGGCGGAACGTGTGGAGAATCGTCATTTTTTTTAGCCAGTGGATGTCGCAGACGCAGCGGCGAGGTTGTGATCACCCGTTGTGAGCGGCGATGAGCGCGGTGCGTTGCGGGATTTCCGGGGGATAGGCGCCCGGACGAGCCACCCGGCTGAGCCGGGTCCGACGGATGGCGCTATTGTCGCCTTAATGCGGCGCGGCATCAATTCGCGATGACGGAAAAGGCGGCATTAGGCGCATGATGATTCGCGGCGACGGTGGATCACGCGGCAGGAGCTCCGCATGACGGCGCGGCTCTCGCTGGCGTCGGTCGACACCTTTCACGGATTCCCCAGGTTATTTCAGAACGTCAGGCATCCGTCGAATGGCGTTGCGGGCGATACCAGCATGCGCGTTGGCCGTCGTCCGATAGGCCGACGTGTCTTGGATACGTCAAGCGCCCTGCACAAGCCAGATCCAAGACGACCAATCACGTCGACGACGGCTGAATCACCAAACTAACGAATCCTCGCCTAACGCGGCACCGCCTGGGACTCGATATAGGCGCGAATGCGATCCGCCTCCGCGCGGGTGACCGGGTTGTACACGATCATGCCGAGGTCGGGTCGGCCGTCGACAGCGAAGGCGGAGAATTCGAGTTCCAGCAGCCCCAGCTTTTCGTGGTGCAGACGCTTGAGGCCTTCACCGTACGCGTTGACGTCGTTGGCCAGCCACAGCGCCTCGAACTCGGGGCTGAGCCGGGACAGCTCTTCCACGAACTGGCCGATCTCCGCTGTGGCACCGGCCCGCGCCGCGTCGGCGCGGAACGCGCCCACGACGAAACGGGCCACGCTTTGCCAGTCTTCCTGCGCGGCGCGCACGTGCGCATCGGCGAAAATCATTCGAAGAATATTTCGCTGGTTCGGGGCCAGCTTGCCGTAGTCGGTAAATATCGCAGCAGCAGCGCGGTTCCAGGCGACCACGTCCCAAAGCGGTGTCTTGACGATGGCCGGGCTGACGTCCATCGCATCGAGCACGCGCTGCAGGCGGGGCGTGATGCCTTCGGCGGCCTTGTAACGCACCTCCGGCGGATGGCCGAGGCCGAGCATGAACAGGTGCTCGCGTTCGGGCTCGGTCAGCATCAGCCCCTTGGCGATGCGGTTGAGCACGTCGGCCGACGGCGCGCCGCCCCGCCCTTGCTCCAGCCACGCGTACCAGGTGGGGCTGATATTGGCGCGCTGGGCGACTTCTTCCCGACGCAGGCCGGGCGTGCGCCGGCGGCCGCCGCCGAAGCCAAAAGACGCTGGATCGAGCCGGGTGCGCCGGTCTCTCAAATAGGTGCCGAGCGCGTTGCCGAGGGGGACGGACATAAGCATCCTGTTGGTTTTTATACCTTGATAACGCCACTACTTTACCCGTATGGAAGCGCGCGTAAGCTGAGTTCAACCCCACGACTGGAAACGCTCTCATGCGCATATTTCTCACCGGCGCCACCGGCTTTATCGGCTCGCGCATCGTGCCCGAGCTGCTCGCGGGAGGCCACCAGGTGATCGGCATGACCCGCTCTGACGAAGGCGCGCGCGTCCTCACAGCGGCCGGTGCCGAAGTGCATCGCGGTGAGCTGGAAGATCTGGACAGCCTGCGCAGCGGCGCTGCCAAAGCCGATGCGGTGATCCACACCGCGTTCGACCACGACTTCTCGAACTTCGTCGCCAACTGCGAGAAGGATAGCCGCGCGATCAAGGCACTGGGTTCGGCGCTGATCGGTTCGAGCCGCCCACTGCTGATCACCTCGGGTACGGGCATGGGCAGCACCATACCGGGCAAACCCGCCACCGAGGACGTGTTCAACAAAGCACATCCCAACCCGCGATCCGCTTCGGAAATCGCCGGCGAGGAGATGCTGGCCGCTGGCGTCGCGGTGTCGGTCATGCGGCTTCCGCAGGTGCACGACACGGTCAAGCAGGGTCTGGTCACGCCGCTGATCGAGGTGGCGCGCGCCAGGGGCGTGTCGGCCTATGTCGGCGAAGGACTCAGCCGATTTCCTGCAGCGCACGTGCTCGACGTGGCCCGGCTCTACCGGCTGGCCATCGAGAGGTGCGAGCCCGGCGCGCGCTATCACGCGGTCGACGAGGAAGGCGTGGCGGCGCGCGATATCGCGCAGGCGATCGGTGACGGACTGGGCCTGCCGGTAAAGTCCATCTCGCCGAATGAAGCGGCCGATCACTTCGGCTGGCTTGGCGCATTTGTCGGCCTGGATATGCTGTCGTCGAGCGAATGGACGCGTCGCGTTCTGAACTGGCATCCGAACGGGCCAGGCCTGCTGGACGACCTGAAGCGGATGGATTATTCCGCGACTGGCTGAGCCATCGATGCGCCTGCGGTCGGAGACGGGAATACGTTTTCCAGGCACGTAGGCTGGCGGTGAGCGCAGCGAACCCCAACATGGCATGCCACGGCGCAGGTTTTGCGGGCCGACGATTCGGCCCGCCCTTCGGTCCATTGCCTGCGCGAATGTTCGTTAGGGCTTCGTGCCGTCATAGTCGCAGCGGTCACCGGCAAGCCCTCTGCTCGCATAAGGTGACTAGGCCTCATCAACCGGCTCGCGCGTATCGAAGTACAGCAACGTCATGCCTTCACCGGGGCGGGTCTTGCGGCCGCTCATGGTGGCGATGCCATTGGTCGAGCAGCGGAAGATCCACGCCATCACCCACGGCGCCCGGCCGTCCTGCAGCGCGAGCAGACAGCGCACTTCGCCGAACAGCGGCTCATCGGTGATGGGGTGCTTGCCGATCGGTACCTGCTTGAACTTGTTCTGCACAATCCACTGCCGCGGCGTGGGCAGCGCCTGGAGTTCGGCGCTGGTGGGATTGAGCAGCAGGCCGACGCCGGAGTGGCCGCTGACGGATTTGGCGACCCAGCGCTCGGGGTTGCTCCACTGCGTCGCGCGCAGCGCGCCGTCCTCGACCCAGTGACAGGCTTCGTGCGCCGCCAGCGGCAGATCGGCAAGGGCGCCCTTGTGCACACCGTCGTACCAGGCCGGATGGCTGTGCCAGTTGAGCCGATGTGCGGCACGCAGTTTCGTCTCGGCCACGGCGCGATCCTCCAGCGAGAGGTCGGAAAAAATCAGCCGATTCCACACGTGTGCGTAGCGCTTGGAGCGATCCGGGCTGTAGAGATGGCCGTCTTCGACGATGACATCGCGCCAGTCATGCACGTCGACATTCCACCAGTGGCGCGCGCCGTCGAAATCCGGCCAGCTCAAACCGTCGCGGGGTCGATCCTCGATCAGCACCGTGTCGGCATGCGGAGCGAGCCACTGGCGCGAATGATCCACCCAGGAAGTCTCACGCGGCAGCGGATCGTACGGCAGCAGATGGACGTCCATATCGTTGGCCCGACGCTGCGCCAGATGCATCGTGTGGAAGGTAGGCAGCATCGAGGTGAAGGCCTGAATTTCCACCCACGCCAGATCGAACGGCTGCGTCGGGTGCTCGGTGAACGCCAGGTCCAGAGCGAGCACATCCGCCCGCGCGCCGGGCCACGCCACGCGTTCGGGCTGCAGGTGCGGCTGCAAAGCGCCGACAAGATCGCCAATCTTTCGATCGAGCGCCGTGCGCAGCGCGCGGTTGCCGACCGCGTAGTGGTCGGACAGCAGGCTCTGCGGCAGGTGTGGTGCGCGGGTGTCGGCCAACGCGCGGGCGAACTTCGCCTCACCCACAAACTCCAGGTGAACCTTGGGCACAGCGCTCATGCCGAGGCCTGCGCGGTTTGCTGCGCATACGCATCGTCGCAGGCCAGCGAGGCCATCCACTGCAGCGTGGTTTTCCAGTCGCCGTGCCGCAGCGCCTGCTGGCGCAGCACATCGGCGAAGGTACGCTGGATAAGCGCATCGGCGAGATGCCGCTCCCAGTAGTTGCGCTCGGCAGCATCCCTGGCGCGCGGCGCCACGCGCGACCACCAGCGCTCGAAGTGTGTGGGCGTGTCGGATACCGTGTCGCGAGTCCAGTCGATCCAGTGGGCGCGCAAGCCGTGCCGGCGCGCGCGCCATTTGTTTTCTTCGACGCATGCGCGCGACCACACCGGCCCCTGCTTGCCGGCTTTCAGTTCCAGCTGCAGCGTTTCGGCCTCCCATTTCAGCAACGTGGCGATCAGGCCGATGCGCACCAGATCGGGGTGCGTGTCCATGATGCGCACCTCGAGCGTGCCGTAGCGATGATGCAGGCGAATGTCCTGCCACAGGCCCTGGTCTTCGCCGAGGCAGCCCACCGCGCGCAGCCGGTCCACGTGCGCCTGATAGTGCTGCTCGCTTTCCCACGCGTCCGGCGTGCCCATGCGCGGATAGCGATCCAGCAGGCTGTGTCGCCACGACTGCAGCCCGGTGTCGCGACCTTCGAAAAACGGCGAACTGGCGGACAGCGCCAGCACCTCCGGCAATACGTGCCGCAGCCGGTTCATGATCGCCATGCGCGGCGCGCCCAGCTCGAAACCCAGGTGCAAATGCATGCCGAAACTCAGCGCCCCGCGTGACACGTCGCGGTACTCGTCGATCAGACTGGCGTAATGCGGAAAGTCCGCACCATCGTGCAGCGGCTGCTCCTGCCATGCCGAGGTCGGATGGATGCCGGCGATAAGAATGCGCTGCCCCTGCGACGCCGCGCGTCGCCGCGCCTGCCCGCGCATCAGCCGCACGCACGACAGCAGTTCCGGCACCGTTCGACAGATACGCGTCTTGGTTTCGATGACGCAACGATGGATTTCCCTATCCATCAGCCCTTCGGGAATATTTGCCTCGGTAAATTCTGCCGAGAAATCATGCGCGACCAGCTCCCCCTGGTCGTCGATGATCTGGATTTCCTCTTCCATACCCAACGTGATCATGGCCCCGCTCCCTCCGATAGCCCCGTCCGCGAATTCGAAAAGGGACGCCCATAGTTAAACAGGGAGGCATGACCATGCGGCGGAATGGCGTGCATTCCGGTATCGGTGAGTGCGCTGTGAGGCGGAACGGCGAACCCGTACGGCCGACGGTTCGACGAAAAGCCCCGGCATGGCCGGGGCTCAGGTTTTTGTCTCATGCCGCCGCGTGCCGCGTGCCGCTCAAGGCGACGAGGTACGCGAGCGCAAATCCGGGTTTACTGACCTTGTTTGCTCGTCGGCCACGGCGATGCCTGCCAGCAGGCTTCGTAGTAGTCCTTGAGGGTGCTGCGAACCGGATTGAGATCGAAGGTGAATCCGTTGCGGAACGCGCTGGTTCTGCCGGCCACCCAGGCGCCAACGGACGGCGCGTAGATGATGTACTGCAGGCGCGCCGGTGGATAGGTCCGCGTCATGCTGATCGACTCGCTGGCCACCTCGGCGCCGCCGCTTTGCTGGGTCAGGATCTCCTGCCGGTTGAGCTCGAAATACGAGCGCGTGCCGCGCATCACGATGTCCTTTGCACGCTCGGCGCCGACCTTGTTGATCGCCGTGAGAATCACGCGCCCGGGTTTGCACTCGATGGTCATGCGGTGCTGGCCGTGTCGATCGACCTGATCCAGCGTCAGGTAAGGTCCGGTGGACAGCTTCTGAAACTTCGCCACCAGCGGCAGCCGTCCGTTGTTGGCCAGTCCCGAGGCCATCATCTGATCGGCGGAGAGCCATACGGTGCCGTTGGATGCCGTGCCCGGCGTGGGCGCCAGCGCCGCGGGATCGATGCCCATGTCCTTCAGATAGCCGGTGGTATCACCGGATGCCTGCGTCGACTGGCTGGAGCCGCCGGTCGATGCCGATGTTGTCGGATAGGCCGAAACGCCGATGCGATCGCTGCCGGTCGGCGCCCAGCGATAAAGGCCGCCGAAGTACGCATAGGTGCAGGCGCCCACGCAGATGGCCGTATTGGACTCACCCTTGCGCCGCGGCTTGCCCAGATGGGTGACCATCGAGCCCGCGCGAAAAAGCCGGCCCAGCGCCATGCCGGCACCGACGCTGCCGCTGGAGGAATTGAGGTAAATGTCCGAGCCAGTAGGAATCTTGCCGGACCGAATCAGTGCGCCGACGCGCTGCGGCGCACCCTCGTCAATCGTGCCGTAGAGGTACACCTGCGGCACGTCGGTGACAGCGAGGGTGAGCCGGTCATCGGTGACCTGGATGGCGAGTTCGTCGGCCGACGCGTGCGATGTGCTTCTAGACGTGCCGCGCGCATGGGCGATCGACATCGATACCATACCGGTGGCAAGCAGCAGAAGGCAGAGCGCAACGCGTGGGCGTGCATCCGCGCGGCGGGAAACGTTTTTCATACCGATAGCGTTTGGCACTGCCACTCCCGAAAGTCCGACTGCGCAGTGTCGTCAGTGGCAGATGTCCTGTGAGTGAATGCGGCGTCACGACGTAGGTTGGCGGTGAGCGCAGCGAACCCCAACGTCGGATGCGGCGGCGTTGGGGTTACGGGCCGATCATTCGGCCCGCCCTTCGGGCCATTCGCTACGCGAATGTTCGTTACGGCGTACCGCCTCCACAGTCGCTTCGCTCACCGCCAACCTACCCCACGGACAACTTATTCTCGGGGAATCAACCGGTGCTCGCGCAGCGTCGCAAACACGTCGAAGAACGCGTCGTCGCTGGGCTGATAGTCGAGAAAACCCATGCGCCGGCTCTTGGACATATCGGTCACCACTTCGATCGGGCGGCCCAGATCGGCATCGGTATGCCACGGCGAGATAAGCCGATTGATATCCGGCTCGACCAGCCCGTGCTGCGCGGCGATCTCGCGCCAGATATCGGCATCGCCGGCCATCTGCGATTCCAGCGGCTGCACAGTGCCGTCGAACGGCGCGGCGTCGAGGCCGAACCAGTCGGCGAGTCGCGACCACATCCAGCGCCAGCGGAACACGTCGCCGTTGACGATATTGAACGCCTCGTTGGCGGCGATGGCGTTCGTCGAAGCCCACAGCAGGTGTTTAGCCAGCTGACGCGCATCGGTCATGTCGGTAAGGCTGTTCCACTGTGCAGCGGAGCCGGGGAAACGAAACGGACGTCCGGTGAATTTGCAGACGGACGCATAAACTGCCAGCGTGGTGGCCATATTCATCGCGTTGCCAACCGCCACGCCGGTAATCGTGTGCGGGCGATGCACGCTCCAGCTGTAGCCGTCGCGTGCGGCCGCGGCAAACACCTCGTCCTCCTGCGCGTAATAGAAGTTCTCCACATCGAGACGCCCCTGCTCCTCGCGGAACGGCGTCTGCGGCAGCACGCCCTTGCCGTAGGCCTCGAACGGTCCGAGGTAGTGCTTAAGGCCGGTAACGAGCGCGACGTGGCGGACGCTGCCAGCCGGGTGCAGGGCATCGAGCAGATGGCGCACCATCGCGGCGTTGACGCGAATGTTCTCCGCCTCGGTCGCCTGGCGCGACCATGTGGCGATGAATACGTGGGTCGGCGCCACGTCGGCCAGCGCGACGCGTGAGCCTTCGGCGTCGGTGAGATCCACCGCCACCGGCGTCACGCCGTCCTGCGCTGGCGGTCGACGCGCCGCGCCGGCCACCGCCCAGCCTTTTTCCACCAGAAGCCGCGCGGTAGCGCTGCCGACGATACCGCTGGTTCCCACCACAAGCGCCTTGGTCATGAGT
>CBAAAD010000019.1:8360-15052 GCA_964658785.1 uncultured Methylobacterium sp. | reverse complement strand
CCCTCGGGAACGTCCTTGCGGCGAACCTCTTTCAGCCCCAGACCCTCGCAGTAAAAGCGCAGGTTTGCATCGAGGTCGCGCACGCGCACCATGCTGTGAAGATATTTCATCGACGTCTCCAGACGAGTGGTTGTTAGTGGGATACGAAATCGCGCAGAGCCGCATCCAGACGCTTGAGCCCTTCCGCCAGATCGGCATCGGAAATGATCAGCGGCGGCACAAAGCGCAACACATCGGGCCCGGCCTGCAGCACGAGCAGACCGTGCGCCGCCGCGTGATCCAGAATGTCGCCTGCCCTGCCCCTGTAGGCATCGGCCAGCACGGCGCCGATCATCAGGCCGCGTCCGCGCACTTCGGCGAACAGCGCCAACTCATCGTTGATCGCCTTCAACCCCGTGCGCAGCGCGGCGGCCTGTCGGTGCACGTTTTCAAGCACCAACGGTGAGGACAACTTGCGCAAAGCCACGCGCGCTACCGCGGCCGCCATCGGGTTGCCGCCGAACGTAGTGCCGTGCGCGCCGTACTGCATGATCTGCGCGACCTTGGCGCCCGCCAGCATGGCGCCGATCGGGAAACCACAGCCAAGCGCCTTGGCAAGCGTCACGATATCCGGCAGCACGCCGTCCTGCACATGCGCGAAAAGCGTGCCGGTGCGGCCCATGCCACACTGAATTTCGTCGAGCACCAGCAGCGCATCGTGCTGGTCGCACAGCTCGCGCACGCGCTTCAAAAAGCCCGGCGCCGCCGGCAGCACGCCGCCCTCGCCCTGCACCGGCTCCAGCATCACCGCGGCGATATCGCCTGCGCCGAACGCGGCCTCCAGCGCAGCAACATCATTGAAAGGCAGATAGCGAAAGCCGCCCGGCAGCGGCTCGTAGCCTTCCTGGTATTTTGGCTGCGCGGTCGCCGTGACCGTCGCCAGCGTGCGGCCGTGGAACGACCCCTGGAAGGTAAGAATGACCCGCCGCTCCGGTGGCCGACCCTGCGCCGTGGCCCACTTGCGCACCAGCTTGATCGCGGCCTCGTTGGCCTCGGCGCCGGAGTTGCACAGAAACACCCGCTCGGCAAAACCCGAGGCGCGAACCAGCTCCTCGGCCAGATGCAGCGGCGGCTCGCTGTAAAACACGTTGCTGCTGTGCCAGAGCTTGTGCGCCTGCGTGGTGAGCGCGTCGAGCAGGTCGGGATCCTGGTGACCCAGCGCGTTCACCGCGATGCCTGCACCGAAGTCGATGTAATCACGACCCTCGCTGTCCCACACGCGCGAACCCTTGCCATGATCGAGCAGAACATCGCGCGGCTTGTAGACAGGCAGCCAATAGCGCTTGCCAAGTTCGAGCAAAGACGCCGTGCTCGCATCGGAAGCATGTGCGCTTTCATGCGCAACGTGATCCGACGGCGTACCGTCTTGCATCACGTAGTCGGAAGGAATGGGGTCGTTCGGTGCTTGCATGGCGGGCTCCGGCCTCGCTGCGAACGAGGCCACATCGGTAACGCTGATCGATTGTGGATTCGATCAGTCAGTCAAACATCAGTCCAGAAAAAAATCCGGCAACAGCGCGGTGCCCGGACTTACCGCATAGTGATCGAAATCGGTGACGCCTTCGTCGCGCAGCACCTCATCATCGATCGCGAAGTGGCCGGTGTAGTCACGCGAGGGCCGGGTGAGCATGGCGTGCGCCGCGTCAGCCACGATATCAGGCGTACGGCACTGCTCGGCCTTCACACCGTCGATCATGCCGATCGCCGCCGTCGCCACCACCGTGCGTGGCCACAGCGCGTTGACCGCAATGCCAAGCGATGCGAACTCCGCGCTCATGCCCAGCACGCAAAGGCTCATGCCGTATTTGGCGATCGTGTAGGCGGTGTGCTGAGCAAACCACTTCGGATCGAGATTGAGCGGCGGCGAGAGCATCAGCACGTGCGGATTGGCGGCCTGCTTCAAAAAGGGCAGGCAACTTTGCGTGACCAGAAACGTGCCGCGCGCATTGACCTGCTGCATCAGGTCGAAACGCTTCATCGGCGTTTCGGCGGTGCCGGCCAGCCAGATCGCGCTGGCATTGTTGACCACAATATCGATGCCGCCGAAATGCTCGGCCGCCTGTGCCGCGGCGGCGCGCACCTGCTCCTCTTCGCGAATATCCACCTTCAGCGCCAAGGCGCGGCCGCCGGCTTCCTCGACCGCTTGCGCCGCACTGTGAATGGTACCGGGCAGTTTCGGATTGGCCACCGAACTCTTGGCCGCGATCACGATATTCGCGCCGTCCCGCGCCGCGCGCAGCGCGATGGCCAGGCCGATGCCGCGCGATGCGCCGGTGATGAAAAGGGTTTTGCCGGCGAGAGTGCGCATGCGCATGAGTCCGTGAAGATAGCCTGCCATCGAGCAGAGCGACCTAGTTTAAGCGCTAAGCCTCAGGCTTTCTGGAATCGCGGCAGAATATCGCGCAGTTCGGCCAGCCGCAGCAGCGGATCGGTGAGCTCGAGCATGTGCTGCTGCTCGGTGACATCCAGCGGCAGCAGCTCGGTCAGCCGATAGCCGAGCCAGCTGGCATCCTCGTAGGCGCTGCGCGGGGCATCGCGCCAATGCGGCGCCATGGTCTCGATCAGCCGCTCGAGAATGCTTTGCAGCAGCGCGAATTCGACGGGCACCGGCACCTCGGGCTCCGCCGCCCAGATCTCGATATCGCCGCGCAGCAGGCCGTCACTGCGCACGCGGCTGCGGTTGACCCTGAAACGCGAACCGCCCTTGGCCACGATGCCGAGCAGGCCATCATCGTCGCGGTCGAAATCCTGAATATGCGCCACCGTGCCGACAGCAGCCGGCGTGCTGGGTTCGCCGACTTCGTAACCCTCGAGAATCAGGCAGACGCCGAAGCCGGTGTTATGACGCGTGCACTCGCGCACCATGTCGAGATAGCGCGGCTCGAAAATGCGCAGCTGCAGCTGGCCACCGGGAAACAGCACCGTGTTCAGCGGAAACAGGGGCATTTCGATCAGCGGGGACTGGGCGGCCATGCGCCAAGTGTAACCAGAGGCAACGTGACGACGCACGATGCATGACGACGCACGCTCTGCAAACGACGTCCAGATGACGCGGGCAAAGGTCGGACGGGATGAACGGGCGTCAGCGTTGGCGCAGCTTTTCCACGAAACGACGCGGCGCGGCCTCGAAGCCGCCGTTCGACATGAAGATCACCTGGTCGCCCGATCGGGCCTGCCCGGCAAGCGTGTCGATCAGCGCATCCACCGTGGGCACCGTGCTGCCGCGACCGTTCAGTGCCGCCGTGACCTGACCGGCGTCCCAGGCCAGCTCCGCGCGATGCAGAAAAACCACCGCATCGGCATCGGCCAGCGACGGCGCCAGTGCCTCGGCGTGAGCGCCCTGGCGCATCGAGTTGGAGCGCGGCTCCAGCGCCACCAGGATGCGCGCATCGCCAACCTTGGCGCGCAAGCCGGCCAGCGTCGTGGCAATCGCGGTCGGATGGTGGGCAAAGTCGTCGTAGACGCGCACGCCGCCAACCTCGCCGACCAGCTCCATACGTCGCTTGACGCTTTCGAAGGTGGCGAACGCCGGCAGCAGCGCGCGCGGATCGGCACCGGCCGCCGTTGCGGCAGCCAGCGCGGCCAGTGCATTCATCACGCTGTGATGGCCGAGCAGCGACCAATGCACGTCGCCGATTGGCTCGCCGGCGCGATGCACGGTAAACGCCGAGCCGTCCGCTTCGATAAGCGTCGCCTGCCAGTCGCCACGACCGATGCCGAAGGTCTCCACCGGCGTCCAGCAGCCCATCGCGAGCACCTCGGCCAGACGCTCGTCGTGCGCGTTGACGATCAGCCGGCCGTTGCCGGGCACGGTGCGCACCAGATGGTGAAACTGGCGCTGGATCGCCGCCACGTCGGGGAAAATATCGGCGTGGTCGTATTCGAGGTTGTTGAGAATCGCGATACGCGGCCGGTAGTGCACGAACTTGGAGCGCTTGTCGAAAAACGCCGTGTCGTATTCGTCGGCCTCGATCACGAACGGCCGGCCGCTGCCCAGCCGCGCCGAAACGCCGAAATTGCCCGGCACGCCGCCAATCAGGAAGCCCGGCGCCAATCCCACGCTGTCCAGCAGATGCGCCAGCAGGCTGGTCGTGGTGGTCTTGCCGTGCGTGCCGGCGACGGCCAGCACTTCGCGATCGGCCAGCAGCGTTTCGCCCAGCCACTGCGGGCCGGAGATATAGCGCAATTGCTCATTGAGCATGTATTCCACGGCCGGGTTGCCGCGGGTCATCGCATTGCCGACCACCACCACATCGGGCGCCGCACGCCCCGGCGATGGCTGCAGATGCTCGGCCGTGTAACCCTGCATCAGCGCGATGCCGAGAGCCTCGAGCTGGGTACTCATCGGCGGGTAGACGTTGGTATCCGAGCCTTCCACGTCGAGCCCGAGCTCGCGCGCCAGCGCGGCAATGCCGCCCATGAAGGTGCCGCAGATGCCGAGAATATGCAGACGCATGGCTGGCCCAGAGGAATAAGTCGCGTAGGAAGGATTCACGGCCCGCGCGAGAAGCACGACGCCGAAAAAGTGGGGCTGATGGTCACGTCGGGGTCGCCAGGCGACGACCCTTCGTATCAGCCGTGTGCGGTGGCGGACTTGTCCCGCAGCGCGTTTTGCACCCGCGCCGTGACTTCGCTCAATTCGCCCACGCCATCGACCACCTGCAGCTTGCCGCGGCGCGCGTAGAAGTCGGCCACCGGGGCGGTCTGCTCGGCGTAAATGGCCAGGCGCTTGCGCACGGTATCGGGGTTGTCGTCGGCGCGGCCTTCGGCCTTGAAGCGGATTTCGCAGCGACCGATGATGGTGACGTTGGGCACTTCGAGCTGGATCACCGCATCGAGGGGCTGGCCGATCTTGGCCAGCAGGTGGTCGAGCGCGTCGGCCTGGGCCAGGTTGCGCGGGTAGCCGTCCAGGATGAAGCCCGATTTGGCGTCGTCCTGCGCTAGGCGCTCCTCGAGCATGCCCAGCAGGATGTCGTCGGACACCAGCTGGCCGGCATCCATCACCGCCTTGGCTTTAAGTCCCATCGCGGTGCCCTGCGCCACCGCAGCGCGCAGCATGTCGCCGGTGGAAATGTGCGGCACGCCCAGCTCCGTCTTCAGGCGCGCCGCCTGCGTGCCTTTGCCCGATCCGGGCGCGCCAAGTAGGACCAGTCGCATAATGCTCCACACGTTTGGCAGGCGGCCGCACACTGCCGCAGCCCGCTTCATTCTCAGATTAAGCTGCCAAATTAGCGTTTGCACCGGGTGCCGTCAAACGCGGGCGCCATTCACGCCACCCCAAGTCCCTGTTGCGAAAAGATTTGCCGCTTCCGGCTTGGTACGCTGGCGTGATCCATAATCGGTTTTCCGTCTGACCCGCCTGTCGAGGATGTCCATGAGCCTGACCCGCCGCCGCCCTTCTGCCGCTACCGGCCATTTCCTGTACGCCCAGTCCGGTGGCGTGACCTCGGTCATCAATGCCTCGGCCGCCGGCGTGATCGAAGCCGCGCGCGCCAAGGGCGTCAAGGTGTACGCCGCGCGCAACGGCATTCTGGGCGCACTGCGCGAGGAGCTGATCGATACGTCGAAAGAATCCAAAAGTGCGATTGCCGCGCTCCGGCATACGCCCGGCGGCGCCTTCGGCTCATGCCGCTACAAGCTGAAATCGCTGGACGCCAACCGGGCCGAGTATGAGCGGCTGATCGAGGTGTTTCGCGCGCACGATATCCGCTGGTTTCTCTATAACGGCGGCAACGACTCGGCCGATACCGCGCTGAAAATCTCGCAGCTCGGCAAGGCGATGAACTATGACATCCGCTGCATCGGCGTGCCCAAGACGGTGGACAACGATCTGGCCGTCACCGACTGCTGCCCCGGCTTTGGCTCGGTCGCCAAATACATCGCCATCTCCACCCGCGAAGCCAGCCTCGACGTCGCCTCGATGGCCGAAACCTCGACCAAGGTGTTCATTCTCGAAGTAATGGGCCGGCACGCGGGCTGGATTGCCGCCGCCGCAGGGCTCGCCGGCGACACCGCCGACGCGGCGCCGCACATCATCCTGTTTCCCGAGAACGTCTTCGACGAGGCGGCCTTTCTTGCCAGGGTCAAAGCCACCGTCGAACGCGTGGGCTGGTGCACCGTGGTCGCCTCCGAAGGCGTGCGCAACGCAGCCGGTCAGTTCCTCGCCGAGGCAGGTGGCCGCGACGCGTTCGGCCACGCCCAGCTCGGCGGCGTGGCGCCGGTGCTGGCAGCGCTGGTAAAGGAAAAGCTCGGTTACAAATATCACTGGGCGCTGCCGGATTATCTGCAGCGCTCCGCCCGCCACGCGGCGTCGAAGGTCGATGCCGAGCAGGCCTACGCGGTCGGCAAGGCCGCCGTCGATTACGCGCTGAAAGGCATGAACGCGGTGATGCCGGTCATCGTGCGCAGCAGCGATGCGCCCTACCGCTGGAGCATCCAGCCGGCACCGCTGAGCAAAGTCGCCAACCACGAAAAGAAAATGCCCAAGAGCTTCATCACCCGCGACGGTTTCGGCATTACCGCGGCGGCGCGTCGCTACCTGAGTCCACTGATCGCGGGCGAAGCCGCGCTTCCGTACGGCAAGGACGGTCTGCCCCGCTACGTGCAGCTGAAGAACGTGGCGGTGGCGAAGAAGCTGCCGGACTTTGCGCCTT
>CBAAAD010000019.1:0-8260 GCA_964658785.1 uncultured Methylobacterium sp. | reverse complement strand
CGGCGTGGTCTGCCTATACTCGGCGCAACCGCCCGTACGGGACGGCTATCTCCGGGTTCGCCGATGGAAAACCCGGCACTAGGGTGACTACTCGTGGGAGGCTCCGATGCTGCAGCAATATGGCTGGTGGATCGTCGTTTTGGCGTGTGCGGTGATAGCAATTGTTTACGGCGCGGTTTCGGCAAGATGGATCCTGGCGCAATCGCCGGGCAACGCGCGCATGCAGGAGATCGCGGCGGCGATCCAGGAAGGCGCTGGTGCCTACCTCAACCGCCAGTACCGTACCATCGGCATCGTCGGCGTGGTGCTGTTGCTGCTCATCGGTTTCTTTCTCAACTGGCCGACGGCAATCGGCTTTCTGCTCGGCGCGATTCTTTCGGGCGCCGCCGGCTACATCGGCATGAATGTCTCCGTGCGCGCCAATGTGCGTACGGCGGAGGCCGCGCGTAACGGGCTCAGCCCGGCGATGGACGTGGCGTTTCGCGGCGGCGCGATCACCGGCATGCTGGTAGTGGGTCTGGCCCTGCTGGGCGTCGCCGGCTACTGGATCGTGCTGAACCAGATGGGCATGCACGGCGAACTGGCGCTGCATGCGCTGGTCGGCCTGGCCTTCGGCAGCTCGCTTATCTCGATTTTCGCGCGCCTGGGCGGCGGCATCTTTACCAAGGGCGCCGACGTGGGCGCGGACCTGGTCGGCAAGGTCGAGGCCGGCATTCCCGAGGACGACCCGCGCAATCCGGCCGTGATCGCAGACAACGTCGGCGACAACGTGGGCGACTGCGCCGGCATGGCGGCCGACCTGTTCGAAACCTACGCGGTAACCGTGATCGCCACCATGCTGCTCGGCGGCCTGATGACCGAAGAGGTCGGCCCGAACGCCGTGCTGTACCCGCTGCTGCTGGGCGCGGTGTCGATCATCGCCTCGATCATCGGCACGCTGTTCGTCAAGGTGAAGCAGGGCGGCTCGATCATGGGCGCGCTGTACAAGGGTGTGATCGTTTCCGCGGTATTGGCTGCGGCCGCGTTCTACCCGATCACCACGCAACTGATGACCGGCTTCAGCCACGGCTCGATCAACCTGTGGGGCTGCTCGCTGATCGGGCTGCTGCTGACCGGTGTGATCGTGTGGGTGACCGAGTACTACACCGGCACGCAGTACAAGCCGGTACAGCACATCGCGGCGGCGTCGACCACCGGGCACGGCACCAACATCATTGCCGGTCTGGGCGTGTCGATGAAATCGACCGCGCTGCCGGTGATCGCGGTGTGCTTCGCGATCTGGGGTGCGTTTGCGCTCGGTGGCCTGTACGGCATCGCGATTGCAGCCACGGCCATGCTGTCAATGGCCGGCATGATCGTGGCGCTGGACGCCTATGGCCCGATCACCGACAACGCCGGCGGCATTGCCGAAATGGCCGACCTGCCGCCGGAGGTGCGCGGCGTCACCGATCCGCTCGACGCGGTGGGCAACACCACCAAGGCGGTCACCAAGGGTTACGCGATCGGCTCGGCGGCGCTGGCCGCACTGGTGCTGTTTGCCGACTACACGCACAACCTCGATGTGGCCGCGCAGGCCAGGGCGGCGCTCAACGGCACGACCTACGTGCCGATGACCTTCGACCTCTCCGACCATATGGTGATCATCGGCCTGCTGATCGGCGGCCTGATCCCCTACCTGTTCGGGGCGATGGCGATGGAAGCGGTGGGCCGCGCCGCCGGCGCGGTGGTCGAGGAGGTGCGCCGTCAGTTCCGCGACATCCCCGGCATCATGCTGGGCACGGCCAAGCCGGAATACTCCCGCGCGGTCGACATGCTGACCAAGTCGGCGATCCGCGAAATGATCGTGCCGTCGCTGCTGCCGGTGGCCGTGCCGATCGTGGTCGGCCTGCTGCTGGGGTCCAAAGCATTGGGCGGCGTGCTGATCGGCACCATCGTCACCGGCCTGTTCGTGGCGATCTCGATGACCACCGGCGGCGGCGCCTGGGACAACGCCAAGAAATACATCGAGGACGGCCACTTCGGCGGCAAGGGCTCGGAGGCGCACAAGGCCGCGGTGACTGGCGATACGGTGGGCGATCCGTATAAGGACACCGCGGGCCCTGCGGTGAATCCGCTGATCAAGATCATCAATATCGTGGCCCTGCTGCTGATTCCGCTGCTTTAAGGCCATCGAGAGACCTGAAGAAATCCCGCTGCGGCGGGATTTTTTTCGCGCGCACATCGCGCTGCGCGGCAAAACGCTCACCCTGACTTTAGTCACAGGCAACGCCCGTTCGCTACAGTTAGGCTCGAACGCTGGCGGCCTGCGTCTGCATGCCGTTGCACCCACCCTTTGCATATAAGGCGCACACGATGAAATCGGTCTGGCTGATGCTGGCTCTCGGCGTCACACTGGTAGGCATGAATACGACTCACGCTGATGGCAATACCCCCGCTGCAGCCTCCACTGGCGATGTGGCTTCCGACGATCCGTTCCTGTGGCTGGAAGACATCCACGGCGCCCGCGCGATGGACTGGGTCAGGACCGAAAACGCCAAGACCACCAGGCAGTTCATCGAGAACGCCGAGTTCGGCAAAACCCGCGACCGCATTCTCGAAGTGCTCGATTCGGACGCGCGCATTCCGGCGGTCAGCCGCATGGGCGACTACCTCTACAACTTCTGGCGCGACAAGGCCAACCCGCGCGGCATCTGGCGCCGCACCACGCTGGCCGAATACCGCAAGGCGGCGCCGCAGTGGGAGGTGCTGCTCGATATCGATGCGCTGAACAAGGCCGAGAACAAGCGCTGGGTGTTCAAGGGCTCGCAGTGCCTGAAACCGGCGTACACGCGCTGCCTGCTGTCGCTGTCGCCCGACGGCGGCGACGCGGTGACCGTGCGCGAGTTCGACATCCCGAGCAAATCCTTCGTCAAGGACGGTTTTGTCTTGCCGGTCGCCAAGACCGAGGCCAGCTGGATCGATGAGAACACCGTGTACGTCGGTACCGATTTCGGCCCCGGCACGATGACGGCATCGAGCTACCCGCGCATCGTGAAGGAATGGAAGCGCGGCACGCCCATCGCCGAGGCCAAGACCGTGTACGAAGGCAAGACCACCGACCTGGCGATCGGCGCGATGCACGATCGCACGCCCGGTTTCGAGCGCGACTTCGTCTCGGTGGCGAAGGACTTTTTCCATAGCGAGCTGTACCAGCGCAAGGGCGACAAGCTCACCCGCGTCGATGTGCCGACCGACGCCAGCGCCGACGCCCATCGCGAATGGCTGCTGGTGCAGACGCGCTCCGCCTGGACCGCGGGCGGCAAAACCTATCCCTCCGGCGCGCTGCTGGCGGCGAACTTCGATGCCTTCGTGGCCGGCAAGCCCGCCTTTACCGTGCTGTTCAAACCCGATGCGCATACCTCGCTGGAGTCGTACGCCTGGACCCGCCATCACCTGATTCTCGACGTGCTCGATGACGTCAAGAGCCGCCTGGAAGTGCTCACGCCGCCGGACCACGCCAACGCGACGGCCGACTGGAAACACGAGGCCGTGCCAAACGCGCCGGCGCTCAGCTCGATCAGCGTGGCCGATACCGACCCCGACAACAGCGACGAATACTGGCTCGACGTCACCGGCTTTCTCACTCCGTCCTCGCTGCAGCGGGGCGTGCTGGGCAGCGTGCCGGCCGAGACGATCAAGCAGGACCCGGCGTTCTTCGATGCGTTGAAGTTCGAGGTGAGCCAGCATTTCGTCACCTCGAAAGACGGCACCCGCGTGCCGTACTTCGAAATCGCCCCGAAGGGCATCAAGCTCGATGGCGCCAACCGCACCCTGCTGTATGGCTATGGTGGCTTTGAAGTGTCGCTGTCGCCGCACTACAGCGGCAGCATCGGCCGCGCGTGGCTGGATCGCGGCGGCGTGTATGTGCTGGCCAATATCCGCGGCGGCGGCGAGTACGGCCCGCAGTGGCATCAGGCGGCGCTGAAGGCCAATCGCCCGCGTGCGTACGAGGATTTTGCGGCGGTCGCCGAGGATCTGGTCAAACGCGGCGTCACTTCGGCCAAGCACCTCGGCGCCGAGGGCGGCAGCAACGGCGGACTGCTGATGGGCAACATGCTGACGCTGTATCCGCAGCTGTTCGGCGCGATCGCCTGCGAGGTGCCGCTGCTCGACATGAAGCGCTACACGCACCTGTCGGCCGGCGCGTCGTGGATGGCCGAATACGGCAACCCCGATACCGCCGACTGGAAATTCATCCAGACCTTTTCGCCGTACCAGAACGTGAAAAAGGACGGCCATTACCCGCCCGTGCTGTTCTACACCACCACCAGCGACGATCGCGTCGGCCCGGTGCAGGCCCGCAAGATGGCGGCGAAGATGCAGGCCATGGGTCACCCCGACGTGTGGTTTTACGAGAATCTCGAAGGTGGCCACGGCGCGGGCGCGGACAACAAGCAGGCGGCGCTGATGCATGCGCTGGCGTACGACTTCCTGTGGGATCAGCTGAAATAAGTTGCCGACGATCGGAGCTTCAACGAGCCGGCAGTTGCCGGCTCGTTGCTTTATGGCCTCGGCGGCCCTCACAACGTTCACTCGCCGCCGCGGCTAAAGTAAGCTCTCAACGTCATCGACCCAGCCACGCCGCCATGAACTCACGCCCGTCGATCCGCCCCGAACTGCGCGAATGGATTCTGTCCACCACGCGTGCCGGCCACAGCGTGCCGGACGTGCTGCAGCTGATGAAGCAAAGCGGCTATGACCCGCGCCAGAGCCGCAGCATTCTGGCCGATGTGCTGAAGATTCCGCTGGCCGCGCTCAACGCTACCGTGGTGGCGCCGGCGGCCAGCTCGCTGCCGGCCAGGCGAACGCGGCATCCCGAAGCGCCCAGCCTCACCGTCGACGGCCATCGCGTCGACATCTCGATGAGCGTGAACAAGCCGGCGCTGCGGTTGCTGGACGGCATCCTTTCGGAAACCGAATGCGCCGAGCTGATCGAGCTGGCGCGACCACGCCTGAAGCGCGCCATGACCGTCGATACCGACGGCAAAAACCAGGTCGACAACCGGCGCACCAGCGAGGGCATGTTTTTCTCCCTCAACGAACTGCCGCTGATCAGCACCATCGAGCAGCGCCTGGCCACCTTGCTGGACATGCCGGTCAGCCACGGCGAGGGTCTGCAGATTCTGCATTACCTGCCCGGGCAGGAATACGAGCCGCATTTCGACTGGTTCGATCCGCAGCAGCCGGGCTTCAGCACCATCACGGCGGTCGGCGGGCAGCGTATTGCCAGCATCGTGATGTATCTCAACACGCCCGAGGGCGGTGGCGGCACGGCGTTTCCCGAAATCGGGCTGACCGTGACCGCGCGCCGGGGATCGGCGGTGTACTTTGCTTACGACAGCGGCGATCAAAGCTCGCTGCACGCCGGCCTTCCGGTCACCAAAGGCGAAAAGTGGATCGCCACCAAATGGCTACGTGAAAGGCCGTACAAGCGCGGCTGACCGCCGCCCCATCCGTTGCTCTTGCCGCTGCGCTGCAGCAGGGTTTCGCGTATCCTCGTCAGTCAACTTTTTCAATAAGCCAAGGACAATCCATGGGACTGCATCTCGTCTCCGCCGGCCGCGACGTGCCGAACGAAATCAACGTCATCATCGAAATCCCCAAGGATGCCGAGCCGGTCAAGTACGAAGTGGAGAAAGAAAGCGGCGCGATTTTCGTCGACCGCATCCTTTCCACGCCGATGCGCTACCCGTGCAACTACGGCTACGTGCCGGGCACGCTGGGCGGCGACGGCGACCCGCTGGACGCACTGGTGATCCTGCCGCTGCCGCTGATCCCCGGCGCGGTGATCCGCTGCCATCCGGTGGGCATGCTGAAGATGACCGACGAGGCCGGCAGCGACGAAAAGCTGGTGGTGATACCCATCGCCAAGGTATTCCCGGGCTACGCGCACATTACCGACATGAGCGGCGTATCGGGCCACTGGCTGGAGCGCATCGGCCACTTCTTCGAGCACTACAAGGATCTGGAGAAGGGCAAGTGGGTGAAGGTTGAGGGCTGGGTCAGCGCCGACGAGGCGAAGGCCGAGATTCAGGCCGGCATACAGCGCTACGAGCAGGAAAAGCACTGATCGCACGGTAAAAGCCCAAGTGACCCAACGGCGCGGCGCTTCGAAAGAAGCGCCGCGTTTTTTTGCGGCGCGGCTAACCCGATGCTCACCTTGCCGTCGCTATGCTTCCGGTTTGCCAGCCTGTGGAATCTGCCATGAAAGCCGTTGCCCTGACCCGCTATCTGCCGATCGACGACCCCGACGCGCTGGTCGACGTCGAGCTGGCCAAACCAGCTGCCGACGGCCACGATCTGCTGGTGCGCGTGGCCGCCGTGTCGGTCAACCCGGTCGACACCAAGGTGCGCGCGCCGAAGCCTCAGATCGAATCCCAACCGAAAGTGCTCGGCTACGATGCGGCGGGCGTAGTCGAGGCTGTCGGTGAATCGGTCACCGGCTTTGCGATCGGCGACCGGGTGTATTACGCCGGCGACATCACGCGACCCGGCAGCAACGCGCAGTATCAACTGGTCGACGCGCGCATTGTCGGGCACGCGCCAAAATCGATCGACGAGGCCGACGCCGCCGCGCTGCCGCTGACCGCGCTGACCGCCTGGGAACTGCTGTTCCAGCGCATGCCGTTTGACAGCGAAAACGGCGGCAAAGGTAAGTCGTTGCTGATCATCGCCGGCGCGGGCGGCGTCGGCTCGATGGCGATCCAACTGGCGAAACGGGCGGGCTTTGTCGTCATTGCCACAGCGTCTCGACCGGAAACATCCCAATGGTGCCGACGCATGGGCGCCGATCACGTCATCGATCATCGCCAGGATTTACCAGCGCAGCTGCAGGCGCTCGGTTTTTCCGAGATGGATGCCGTGGTGAACTTCGCCAACACTGATCACTATTGGGAAGTTATCGGCGAGATTCTGGCGCCGCAGGGCCATGTCGGCCTGATCGTCGAGCCCAGCGGCCCATTGCATATCGGCGATCCGTACAAATCCAAATGCATCGGCATCCACTGGGAGCTGATGTTTACCCGCGCGCGCTACAAGACGGCCGATCAGAATGAGCAAGGCAGGATTCTCGACCGCGTCGCCGCGCTGATCGATGCGGGTGAACTTCGCAGCACGTGCACTGAAAAGCTGTCGCCGATTTCAGCTGATACCTTGCGCGAAGCGCATAAACGGCTCGAATCGGGTAAAACGATCGGCAAACTGGTGCTCTCCGGCTGGTGACCTGAGTGCGGTGATCGGGGATGGCTGGCCGCATTTAAGTCAGCAAAAAGGGGACGAATTTCGTCCCCTTTTTATTTATCGTGATTTTATTGATCGTGTTGCGTTTGGTTCGGCAACTGGGTCAGCGTCAGTGGTGCTTGCTGGACGCTTTCTTGCCTGGCGCAGGCTTGGCCGGCTCGCCTTTCTTGCCCAGCTGCTCCAGCAGGGTGTTCATGTCTTCGGCGTGCTCTTCTTCCATCGCCAGAATGCCTTCGAGCATGCGGCGCGTGGTCGGATCGTCGGTGCCGATGTAGTCGATGATTTCGCGATAGCTGTCGATGGCAATCCGCTCGGCCACCAGATTCTCTTTGATCATGTCGACCAGATCCGTGCCTTCGACATAATCGGCGTGGCTGCGGGTAAGCAGACCTTCAGGCGACAGGTTGGGCTTGCCATCAAGCTGGGTGATGCGCTCGGCAATCAGGTCGGCATGCCCCTGCTCTTCGTTCGCATGATCCAGAAACTCGGACTTCACGCTCTGCGAGTTGATGCCCGACGCCATGTAGTAGTGGTACTTGTAGCGCAGCACGCACACGATTTCGGTGGCCAGCGCGTGGTTGAGCAGGTTGATGACGGTGGTGCGATCGGCGCTGTATCCCGCCGTCATTGCGCCCTTCTCAATGTCCTGTCGCGCGCGCTTGCGAATGTTTTCGATGTCGGTAACGAACGGCTTGGCCTTGGCCATGGCTTGCTCCTCAGATGGATGAAAAAACGGCCGGCACGCGCATCAGGACCAGCACCAGCTCAAAGTAGTGGTAGCGTAGAAATTCCCTTGGTAAGGTCGAGTGAAGACTGGTCTGAACGATTGCAGCCAGCAAGGCTGCTTTGCTCATGCGCCCACTGGCGCCGGAACGCGCGGCTCGTCGGCGGGCGCGGCGACATCATGGTCAGCCAGCGCCACGCGAAGCACCATGGCGCGCAGCGTGGATAGAAAATCCGCGCCGTTGACGAGCCGCAGCGG
>CBAAAD010000018.1:13127-15167 GCA_964658785.1 uncultured Methylobacterium sp. | reverse complement strand
CCGCCGGGCGCGATCGCGTCGAGCGCCATGCGGTTCATCGCGAAATATTTTTTCAGCGCCTCGAACACCTTGCTGCGGTCGCGCGTGAGTTTGGCCGGGTCGAGAATCACCGCGTCGAACTGCTCGCCGCGCGCCACGGCCGCGCGCACCCAATCGAAGATATCGGCCTGCTCGAAATTCACCGTCACGTTGTTGGCCGCGGCGTTGGCGCGGGCGATCTCCAGAATGCCGGCATCCAGATCGACGCCGGTCGCGGTCAGCGCCCCGGCCGCCATCGCATGCACGGCGAAGCCGCCGGCGTTGCAGCACAAATCGAGCACGCGCTTGCCGCGCGCCAGCTCGGCAAAGCGGCGACGGTTGTCGCGCTGATCGGCAAAAAAGCCGGTCTTGTGGCCGGAGCCCGGCGCCGCGTGAAAGCGCAGCTCGTGCTCGTGCACCTGCACGGCCTCGGGCACGTCGCCGCTGCGGCAGTCGAATGACTCCTGCTTCTGCACGTGCGATTCGGCAAACCAGTACAGCCGCGCGCCGGGGAAATGGGTGAGCAGCGCGGCGTGGATCGCCTCGCGGAAGCGCCACATGCCGGCAGCGAAATATTCGATCACCAGGATATCGGCATAGCGATCGACGATCAGCCCCGACAGGCCGTCGCCCTCGCTGTGCACCACGCGCCAGGCGTCGCTGACGTGGTCGATCTGCAGCAGCTCGCGCCGCAGCTGGACCGCGCTGTCGATGCGTTTGGCGATCCACTGCGCATCGATCGCCTCGGCCTCGTCGTTGCTCAGCAGTCGAAGCGCGATGCGCGCATGGCCGTTCCAGAAGCCGCGGCCGACGAAGCGGCCCTTGGCATCGTGCACCTCGACCACGGTGCCGGGCGGCAGCCGCGCCTCGGGCTTGTACAGCTGGGCTGACCACACCCAGGGATGGCCGGGGTTGCGGTCGGACTTCAGGCGGATGACGGGAAGTGCGTTGGCCGCCGAAGCGGTGGGGGAGGGCGTGGCTTCGGCAGGCGAGGGCGTATTCATGCACGCATGATAGCGTGCGGCGTCCCGATCACCGGTTTGGACAGCGTTCTACGCCGCTTAGGAGCCTGTCGGGCTTTGGCGGTCGAGGCGAAAATCTGGCTATGCGAGGACAGATTTTTGGCGATTCGCCGGCCCATAGCCGGCCCATAGTGGTGCTATGGGCCAAGAGTCGACGGAAATATGGACCGCATGGCCGGATTTGCAGCCCGGCCAGCTAAAGTCCGACAGGCTCCTAGGGATCGCTGTCGTCGAGCGTCGGCTTGGTGCGGCCATGCGGCAGCGGCTGATCGTCCGGGCTCATGTTGACGAACACGATCTCGTCGATGGTGAGGATGCTTTTATGCGTCACCATGTTGCGCACTTCGCAGCGCAGCGTGATCGAGGTGCGGCCGAAGCGGGTGGCGTTGATGCCCAGTTCGATCACGTCGCCCTGGCGCGCCGAGCTCACGAAATTGATTTCCGACATGTACTTGGTCACCACGCGGCTGTTGCCGAGCTGGCCGATCACGTACACCGCGGCCTCTTCGTCGATCCAGCGCAGCAGGCTGCCGCCGAACAGCGTGCCGTTGGGATTCAAATCTTCAGGCTTCACCCATTTACGGGTGCGGAAATTCATCGGCAGCAGGTCCATCGCATATCCAGCAAGCTCGTCGGCTGACTTCAGCTTAGCGATTTGCCACGCACGCGTCGCCGCGCTCCGTTTGCCGCATTCAATCAGCCTGAAGCACGGCCAGCTCGTTGCCGTTGGGATCGGCGAAGTGAAAGCGGCGCCCGCCGGGAAAGCCGAAGGTGGGTTTGACGATGGTGCCGCCAGCGGCCGTCACGGCAGCCAGCGCGGCCTCCAGATCGTCCACCGCGATCACCGGCAGCGGCGCGCGCGGCGCCTCCGCCATATCACCTTGCAAGCCCACGTCGACATCGCCGGTCATGGTGCAGGCGTAGCTTGGTCCGAAGTCGGTCAGCGCCCACCCGAACGCGTTCGCGTAGAACTGCTTGGCGGCGCCTATATCGGCGGCGG
>CBAAAD010000018.1:5237-13027 GCA_964658785.1 uncultured Methylobacterium sp. | reverse complement strand
AGGCCGTTGAAGCCGGCGATGGCCACGCGACCCGGTATCGCAATGCCGTCGCGCTGCGCGCGCAGGATGGCGCCCACGGCCAGGTCGTCGTTGGCGAAAAAAATGGCGTCGACGTCGGGCTGCGCGGCAAGCACCTCGATCAGGGCGGGTCCGCCTACCTGCACATGAGATGTCTGCTCCAGTACCACCGGCGGCCGGCGCGCCAGCCCGGCCTTGGCCAGTACGCGGTCCATGCCTTTATAACGCTGCCAGGCGCGGTAATCGGCCGTGAGCTGGCAGCCGACAAAAACGATATTTTTATAGCCGCGGTCAACGAGATGGTTCGCCATCGCCTCACCGGCCTGGTAGTGCGACAGACCGACGTTCATGTCGATCGGATGGGCGCCGTACTCCATGACTTCCACCACCGGTTTGCCGTAGCGTTTGAGCAGCGTGTGCGTGCGCTCGAGATGCTTCATGCCCGCAATGATCATCCCCGGCGGCGACCAGCCCAGAAACGTGGATACCAGCGCGCATTCCTGGTCGAGGTCGTAGTCGGTGTTGCCCAGCATCAGCTGGTAGCCGGCTTTCTGTGCAATCTCCTGGATGCCCGCCACTACCTCGACGAACACCGTATTGGACAGCGACGGCACGATGACCGGAATAACGTTGGATCCGGCGGAAGCCAGAGCGCCGGCGACGTGGTTGGGTACATAGCCGAGCTGTTCCACGGCGCGTTCGATTTTTTCGCGCAGCTTGTCGGAAACCGTATCCGGCTTGTTCAGCGCCCGCGACACGGTGATGGGTGATACGCCGGCCAGCGCCGCCACATGCTTTAGCGTGATCGTGCCATCCATAGTCAGCTTCGCAGTGCGCATGGTTTCTCCGAAGGGGTGCCCGTCAGCGTCCAGTGCAGGGCTATCTGCGCAAACGCGCGTCAATATACCGCGCGATGGAAGGCGAGTCGTTGCCGATGATTGCGCAACCGCGTCGCGGTTGCCAGCTGACGAGCGCGGCTCGGCAATGTTGTCGGGAGCTTCACCTGCGCCGAACATCTCGTTAACGAGAAAATGGCGCTTCGCGCGGGTCGGTCGCGCGGATCACTGAAAAAAATTGTCCTGTCAATGACGCACTGCAATAGTGCGATGAAGTGGCGATGAAACACCGTACAAATGGACCTTCAGTCTGCGATTCGCTGGAGTAATCGTCCGATGAAAAATCATTTTTGATGCGCTGCATGATCGAAAGTTTGTTGCATGTGCGGTTAAATGATTGCGCTACCATTTTTGCTGACCTATAGTCCGGCTCGCCCTGAGAAAGCCTGTAATGCGCAGGCTGACAGAGGAGGCACCGACGCCATGTCCGCTGTATTGAACGTCATCGAAAATTCCGCCGTCGTTCGGCCTCAGCCGAGCGGTGAAGGCATCGTACTTAGTGCGCATGGCATCACTAAGCAGTTCGGCCCGGTCAAGGTCTTGCGCGGTATCGACCTGACGCTGAAGCCGGGCCGGGTGCTGACGCTGATGGGCGAGAACGGCGCCGGCAAGTCCACCATGTTCAAGGTGCTGGCCGGCCAGCTGCAGCCCAGCGACGGCGAGCTGCAGCTCAACGGCGCGCCGCTGCGCCTGAGCTCACCGCATGCGGCGCACGCTCACCGCATTCACCTGGTGCCGCAGGAGCCGCTGCTGATGGCGGAGCTCAGCGTCGCCGAAACGATGTTTGTCGGGCGCCTGCCGATGACCGGCCGACTGCTGCGGCGGGTCGACTGGGTCGACGTGCGCCGACGTGCGCGCGCCGTGCTTGATTTGCTGGAGCTGGACATCGACATCGACTGCTGCGCGCGAACGCTGAGCATTGCGCAGCTGCAGCTGGTGGAGTGCGCCAAGGCGCTGCTGCACGACTGCCGCGTGATCCTGTTCGACGAGCCCACCTCGCCGCTGACCTCGCACGAAGTGGACAAGCTCTTCGCCATCATGCGTCGACTCACGGCGCAGAACTGCACGCTGAGTTTCATCAGCCATCGCACCGAAGAAGTGATGGAGATCAGCGACGATATCGCCGTGCTGCGCGACGGCCGTCTGGTCGATCAGGCCGAGCGTGGCGCGTTCGACCGCACGCGACTTCTGTCGCAGATGGTCGGTCGCGAAATGCGTGACGTGCCGCGCCGCGCCTGCTGCTCCAAAACCGCCGAGCCGATGCTGCAGGTCGAGAAACTGAATCTGCAGGGCCTGTTCACCGATATTGATTTCACCCTCCATCGCGGCGAAATTCTTGGCCTGGCCGGACTGGTCGGCGCCGGGCGCACCGAGATCGCGGAAACCATCTTCGGCATCCGGCAGCCCGATAGCGGCGAGGTCAATCTCGCGGGCGAGCGGATCACCGGCGTCGGCTGCCACCAGCTGATTCGCAAGGGTCTTGTCTATGTGCCGGAAGATCGCGGCCGGCACGGCGCCGTGCTGGCGATGACGATTACGCAGAACATCACCTCCGGCCTGCTGGACCGGGTGCGTCAGCCCGCCGGCCTGCTTAGCGCCGCCGATGAAAACGAGATCGGCGCGAAGGCCGTGCGCGACCTGCGCATTCGCTGTGCGGGACTGGATCAACCGCTGCGCGAACTGTCCGGCGGCAACCAGCAGAAAGTGGTGTTTGGCAAATGGATGGCGACCGGTCCGCGCGTAGCGATTCTGGATGAACCCACCCGCGGCGTCGACGTGGGCGCCAAGGAAGAAATTTACGAGTTGATCGACCAGATGGCCAAGGCCGGCATGGCGGTGCTGGTGATTTCTTCGGAGACCGAAGAGCTGGTTCGGCTGTGTGATCGCGTGCTGTCCATCTACGAAGGGCAGATCGTGGGCGAGCTGTGCGGGGATGCCATCACGCCATCAACAGTGAGCGCGTCCTACCTGGGTAACGCCGAGGGGATGCCTTCGGCCAGAGAGAAGGTTCCTTCATGAATGCAGTCGTTGCGACATCGCTCAGACAGGGCGGCATGGCCCGGTTGCCGAAGGTGACTCTCGGTCGGGAGCTGATTCTGACGCTGGCTACGCTGCTGGTCGTAGGCGTAGTGGGCGTGCTGAATCACGATTTCATCGGCGCGCAGAACCTGCGCTTCATTCTGCTCAACTCGGTAGTGCTGTCGCTGGTCGCGCTGGGTCAGACGCTGGTGATCGCCATGCGCGGCATCGATCTTTCCGTGGCACCGCTGCTCGGACTGGCCGCGATGGTCTGCGGGCTGCTGGCGCAGTCGCACGGTCTGCCGCTGGGCTACGCGGTGCTGCTGTGTGTGGGCATGGGTCTGGTGCTGGGCACGTTCAACGGTTTGCTGGTGGCTACACTGAATATTCCGCCGATCGTGGTGACGCTGGGCACATACAGCCTCTACAGCGGCCTGACATTTCTGTACTCGGATGGCACCCAGGTTGATTCCGTGCCGCCGGCTTACGCGGCTTTTGGCAACGGCCGCCTGTTCAGCTGGCTGCCGCTGCCGACTCCGGTGCTGGTGTTGCTGGTCGTGCTGGCCCTGTGCTGGTACCTGCTGCGGCACACGCGCTTCGGCCGCTCGATTCTGGCTGTGGGCAACAACGACGCGGCGGCCTATCACGCCGGTTTGCCGGTGAAGTGGGTGCGCGTTCGCGTCTACGCCATCTCCGGCGTGCTGGCCTGTTTCGCCGGACTGATGTTTGTCTGCTACACCGGCTCGGCCACCGTTACCGCCGGTACCGGTGACCACATCGAACTGCAGTCCATCGCCGTGGCGCTGGTCGGTGGTACGGCCATCTCGGGTGGTCGCGGAAATCTGGTCGGCACGGTGCTGGGCAGCCTTTTTCTCAGCGTGGTGCTGACCGCGCTGGTGTTTTTGCGCGTGCCGCCGATCTGGTACTCGGCGGGTGAAGGCCTGATGATTCTGGCCGCTGTGCAGGGTGGCCTGCGTCGGCGGAGTGCTGCCAAATGAACGGATCGACGCACACCGCCGCGTTACAGCAGTCCAAGCGCGCAGATGCCGCTGCCGACGCTGCGCCGAGCAATACCGTGACTCCGACCAACCGGCGCCGGCTGCTGCCCATCGGTGGCTGGGAGAGTGCGCTGCTGCTCCTGCTGGTGGCCGTGATTGCCGGCTTCGGCATGAAGGTGCCCGGGTTCCTGGATAGCACCTCGGGCCTGCTGGCGTTGACCGAAAACTTTCTGCCGTTCGGCCTGGTTGCACTGGGCCTTTCGCTGGTGATCTTCACCGGCGGCATCGATCTTTCGGTTGGTGCCACGGCCAGCCTCGCGGCGGTGGTCGCGGCGCAGATATGGAGCGTGTGGGGCGTCAATATCTGGCTCGCATCCGCGATTGGCGTGTTGATCGGCGGTGGACTGGGTGCGATCAATGCCCTTGTGATCATCCGGCTGCGGGTCGAGCCACTGATCGCCACGCTGGCCACCAGTTTCATCTACGGCAGCATGGCGGTGGCCATTGCCGGTGATTCGCCGCCGTCGGGTTTCCCTGATGCGTTCAACAATCTTGGTGCGGGCGCGTTGAATATCGGCGCCTCGTTCCAGCTGCCGTATCAGATATTGCTGTTCGCCGGGCTGGCGCTGCTGTTCTGGCTGCTGGTGGCGCGCAGCGCATTCGGTCGCAAGCTGGTGACGGTGGGCTACAGCGTGGACGCCGCGCGCTACTCGGGCATTCGCGTCAACCGCATTCTGGTTGCGGCATACGTGCTCAGCGGCGCCATGGCCAGCATCGCCGGCCTGGTATTGGCGGCTTACTACAGTGCCGTTCGGCCGGACATGGGCGACGTGCTGCTGCTGACCACGATCACCATGGTGGTGCTCGGTGGCGTCAGTATTTTCGGCGGCGAGGGCAATCTGCTGGGCGTGATTCTGGCGGTGCTGCTGCTCGGTTTCCTGCGCCAGGGCATGCTGATTGCCGGCTTCTCCGACATGGTCACGACGATGCTGACCGGCGGCATCCTGATCGTTTCGATCGCGGTGAAAAATCTTTTCAATACCCGTGGCCTCAGCCTCGGTACCCGAATCCGGGCGCTACTTCAGCGCTCGATCTCGCCCGGTCGTGCGTCGTGATATTACGACTGCATAACGGGTTTTCCCTGTAACCATAAGCACGGAAAAAATCATGACTATCAAGCGCCGCCGTATCACGCTGGCCATCGTTGCAACTCTGCTCGCGCTGGGCGTAGGGGCTGTTGCCCAGGCTCAGCAGACGCCGGATATATCCAAGCGCATCAAGGTCGCCATGGTGCCCAAGCTGGTTGGCCTGTCGGTATTCAAGGCCAATCAGCAGGGTGCTGAAATGGCCGCCAAGACGCTCAATATCGACTTTCTCTATACCGGTCCGGTGACGGCCTCGGCGCAGGGTCAGGTGGACGTCTTCAACAGCCTGATCGCACGCAAGTTCGACGTGATCACCACCACATCCAACAACCCGACCCAGCTGGCACCGGCGCTGCGTCGTGCGATGAAGCAGGGCATCAAGGTCGTGTCCTACGACAGCGACGTGGCGCCCGACGCGCGCGACTTCTTTATCCAGAACACCGCCTATCCGGCGTTCGGCAAGGCGCTGGTGGAGTCGGTGGCGAAGTTTGCCGGTCCGGAGGCGAAGGTTGCGATTCTGTCCTCGACCAAGGACGCGACGATCCAGAACGAGTGGATCAAGGCGGTGAATGCGTATATCGCCGCCACGTATCCGAAGATGAAGATCGTCACGACCGACTACGGCCAGTCCAGCCCGTCGCTGTCGCTGACCGCCGGCCTGAATATCCTGCAGGCGCATCCGGAGGTCACGGCGATCATCGCTCCCGACGGCGCGGCCGAAGTCGGTGCGGCCGCAGCGGTGCAAAAGCTCGGCAAGACCGGCAAGGTCTTTGTCACGGGCTGCTCCGACCCTGACGCGATTCGCCAGTACGTCAAGGCCGGCATCATCAAGGCCAGCCCTCTGTGGGATGAGGTGAAGGAAGGCGAACTGGTGATGCACGTGGCGCGTCTGGCCGCCAACAATGCGCTGAAGCCGAACGACCATCTGAGCGTGCCGGGCCTGGGCGATTTCGAGGTCAAGGACAAGGTCATCATCTTCAGCGAGCCGCTGGTCTTCACGGCTGAAAACATCGACCAATATAAATTCTGACGTTGTTTTTTCCGGCGCGCGCAGCTCCTGCCGCGCCGGCTCCACTACCAAAGGAAATGTTATGAAGCGTGTGATCTTTACGGGCGGTAGCGGCAAGGCGGGCAAGCACGTCGTGCAGGACCTCGTCGACCATGGCTATCGCGTACTCAATCTGGATACCAAGCCGCTGGACAACCCCGCGGTGCGCACGCTGATCACGGATATCACCGATTCCGGCCAGGTGTTCAACGCGCTCTCCAGCTATACCGGATTGCACGAATTCGACGAAAACCTCGAGCCCGAGCCGATCGATGCCATCGTCCACTTTGCGGCGATTCCGCGCATCATGATCGTGCCGGACAACGAGGTGTACCGCATCAATGTGATGGGTACCTACAACATCCTCGAGGCGGCGGCCAAGCTCGGCATCAAGAAGGTGATCATCGCCTCCAGCGAAACCACCTACGGCCTGGTGTTCAACTACACCCATCGCAACCCGGAATATTTCCCGCTCGACGAGGAATATCCGGTCGACCCGCGCGACAGCTACGCCACCTCGAAAATCTGCAACGAGCGCACCGCGCAGGCCTTTGCCGGCCGCACCGGTTCGGACGTCTATGCGATCCGCATCGGCAACGTGGTCGAGCCGCACGAATACGCGAACTTCCCCGAGTTTTTTGCCAAGCCCGACTTCCGCAAGCGCATCGCGTGGAGCTACATCGACGCCCGCGACCTCGGCCAGATCGTACGCCTGGCGATCGAGAAAGACGGCCTGGGTTTCCAGATTTTCAACGCCGCCAACAACGACGTGTCCTCGGATCTGCCGACCGCCGAACTGCTGAAGCGCTACTACCCCGGCGTGCCGGTCAAGGGTGAGCTCGGCGAGTTCGAGACCCTGCTGTCCAATCGAAAGACGCGCGAGGTGCTGGGCTTCAAGGAAAACCACAACTGGCGCATGTACGTCAAGTAATCCGCCCTGAGCCGTCGGCATCACCCGAGTAGGAGAAACGCATCATGAGCACCCAGACCACATTGGTCATCATCCACACCGGCCCGGTAACGGTTCAGCCGCTGGCGTCGCTGGCGCCGGAGCTGCTCCCCGGCGTGCGCATCGTCAACCTGATCGACGACAGCCTGCTGAAGGATGTCATGGCCGCCGGCCACGTCACGCCGGCCGTCACCAGCCGCCTTGCGCGCTACATGCTGATCGGCCAGGAAATGGGCGCGACCATGATCCTCAACGCCTGCTCGTCGGTGCGCGAGGCAGCCGACTCGGTGAGTCCGCTGCTGAGCGTGCCGATGCTGAAAATCGATACGGCAATGGCCGAGGCCGCCGTGGCGCGCGGTACCCGCATCGGCGTGGCGGCGACCGTGCAAACCACGCTCGATCCCACCGCGCGGCTGATCGAGCAGGTGGCGATCGAGGAAGGCAAGCGCATCACCGTGACCAAGCAGCTTTGCGAGGGAGCGTTCGATGCGCTGCTGGCGGGCGACACGGCCAAGCACGATGACATCGTTGGAGCGGCGCTGATGAAACTGGCCGCTGACGTCGACGTGATCGTGCTGGCCCAGGTGTCGATGGGACGCGTCGTCGACAGCCTCGGCGACCGCATCACCGTGCCGGTGCTGACCAGCCCGCGGCTCGGGATGGAGCGCGTTGCTGAAGTGATGCGTTCCCATCTGCAGCAGGCAAAAGCGGCCTGAG
>CBAAAD010000018.1:0-5137 GCA_964658785.1 uncultured Methylobacterium sp. | reverse complement strand
GAGCCGGCGCGGGTTTCGTAGAGCGCCTGATGCAGCGGTGCTTCCTTGGTCGGTTTGTCACCGTCGATATGACGGCCGCCCGCATCGACATGGGACAGCCGCGCGGGATCCAGAAACCCCAGCGATGCGTCGGTGGGCGTCAGCAGCAGGCTGCCGTCATCCAGCCTCGCGCTGATGTTGCCGGATGAGCCATGCGAGAGGCCGCGCTCAAACAGCGAGCGGGCAAACAGGCAGATCTGTTCCCTGGCCTGGGATTCACGCATGGTCGGATGTCCTGTTTGAGGTGGTCACGTTCGAGGAGGTCATGATGGACGCTGTGTTATCAGCCCGCAGGCATGGGGTCAACCAAAACTTGATAGCGCAACCATTGCGGCGCGACGAAATGCGGTGCGCGCAGCGGCTGCTCGCGAAGGGTTTGGCATGAGTACCGCTGCACGTCATCAGGTGATGCCGTCGGATGCGGCCTCCCCGCTGCCGCTTGCCGGGCGAACGGTGGCGGTGATCGGGCTGGGTTCGATGGGTGGCGGCATGGCCGCCAGTCTGCTGCGCGCCGGTGCCAGCGTGCGCGGATATGACCCCGCACCGGAGACGCTGAAGCCTCTGCGCCGACTGGGTGGCACGGTCGCGCGCGACCTGCGCCATGCGGTTGAAGGTGCACAGGTGGTCGTCAGTGTCGTGGTAAACGCCGAACAGACCGAGCAACTGCTGTTCGGCAGGCACGGATGCCTCGAGCAGATGAGCGCCGGATGTCTTTTCATCTCCTGCGCCACCATGTCGCCGGCCAACGCGCGCACGCTGGGCGAACGGGTGGAGACGTCTGGACGTCTATATCTGGATGCCCCGATGAGCGGCGGCGCCGTGCGGGCGGCGGATGGCTCGCTGAGCATGCTGGTTTCCGGCAGCAACGATGCATTGGCCGCGGCGGAGCCTGTTCTGGCCGTGCTGGCAGACACCGTGCATCGCCTGGGCGACGTGCCGGGGCAGGCGGCGGCTTTCAAGATGGTCAATCAGCTGCTGGCCGGGGTGCATATTGCCGCCGCCGCCGAAGCGATGGCGTTCGCCGCGCGCGAAGGTCTGGACCTGGCCGAGGTGTATCGCGTCATCACCCAGTCGGCCGGCAATTCGTGGATGTTCGAGAACCGCATGCAGCACGTGCTCGACGGCGACTACGCACCGCGCAGTGCGACCAGCATCTTCGTCAAGGATCTGGGCATCGTGCTGGAGATGGGGCGCGAGAGCGAGTTCCCGCTGCCGCTGGCCACCACCGCGCTGCAGCTTTTTCTGATGACGGCCGCGGTCGGTATGGACCGGGACGACGATGCCTCCGTCGTGCGCCTGTACGCCAAGCTGGCCGGACTCCAGCTTCCACCCCATCGGGCCGATGCGCCCGAGTGATTTCATCTTTGCCTGATCCAAGGATTGCGCCATGCCCCGCTTTGCCGCCAACCTGAGTTTCATGTTCAACGAGTATCCGTTTCTCGATCGTATCGATGCGGCGGCCGAGGCCGGTTTCGAATTCGTGGAATTTCTTTTTCCGTACGACTATCCGGCCGATGTGCTGGCGCAGCGCATGCAGCGCGCTGGCGTGCGCACGGTGCTGTTCAACCTGCCGCCGGGCGACTGGGATGCCGGCGAGCGCGGCCTGGCCGCGCTGCCCGAGCGCGCCGATGAGATGCGCGAGGGTCTGCAGCGCGCGTTGCCCTACATAAGGGCGCTCGGCGTGAAACAGGTGCACCTCATGGCCGGCCTGGCGCGTGGCCCAGCGGCGGATCACGCCTACCGCGAGGCGGTTGGCTGGTGCGCGGCGCAGCTCGCGCCGGAGGGCGTCACGCTTTTGCTGGAGCCGATCAACGGCCGCGACATGCCGGGCTATTACCTCAACGATGTCGACGCCGCCGCCGCGCTGATCGAGGACCTGGCTTTGCCGAATCTGAAACTGCAGTTCGACGTGTATCACGCGCAGATCATGCACGGTGACATCACCCGCCGGCTGCAGCGGCTGATGCCGATGATCGGGCACATACAGATCGCCAGCGTGCCCGAGCGGCACGAGCCCGATGATGGGGAGCTCAATGATGGCTTCCTCTTCCGCGAGCTCGACCGGCTCGGTTACAGCGGTTTCGTCGGCACCGAATACCGGCCGCGCGCCGGCACCGAAGAGGGCTTGGGCTGGTTTGCGCCGTATCGCCGCGTGGCGGGGGTGATGTCATGAGTCTGCTGCTTGGCGCCATCGCCGACGATTACACCGGTGCCTCAGACCTGGCCAGCACGCTGGCCGGCAACGGCCTGCGCGTGGTGCAGACCATCGGCATTCCCGCCACCGATATCGCACTGCCCAACGTGGATGCCGTGGTGATCGCGCTGAAAAGCCGGTCGACTGCGCCCGCCGACGCGGTGGCGCAATCGCTGGCCGCCGAGGCGTGGCTGCGCGAGCGCGGCGCGCGCCACGTGTTGTTCAAGATCTGCTCGACCTTCGACTCGACCGCGCAGGGCAATATCGGTCCGGTGACCGACGCGCTGGCGCAGCGCGCCGGTGCGATGCCGCTGGTCTGCCCGGCGTTTCCACGCAACGGCCGCACGGTGTATCAGGGCCACCTTTTTGTCGGCGCACAGCGGCTGGACGAGAGTCCGTTGAAAGATCATCCGCTCACGCCGATGCGCGATTCCAGCCTCGTGCGCCTGATGCAGGCGCAGAGTGGCCGGCCGGTTGGCCTGCTGCCGCTGTCGACCATGGCGCAGGGAATGGATGCCACGCGCGAGGCGCTGGATCGTCTGCGCGAACAGGGCTGCGGCAGCGTGATCGCCGACGCGGTGTTTGAATCCGATCTGGAGTTACTTGGCCGCGTGGCGCTGGACGATTCACTGTCCGTCGGCGCCTCCGGCCTCGGTCTGGGTCTGGCGCGCGCGCTGGCATCGGCGCGATCCGGGTCCGCCGATACGCCGATGCCGGCAGCGTTGGCGGGCACTACCGGCGCGCTGATTCTGGCCGGCAGCTGTTCGGCCGCCACGCTGGCGCAGATCGCCGTGGCCGAAGAGCATATGCCGGTGCTGCGACTGGATGTGCCGGCGCTGCTGGACGGCCGCGCAACGATCGATACGGCCGTGACCTGGGCGCGCGAACAGCTGCAGCACGGCCATGCGCTGGTCGCCAGCAGCGCCGCGCCGGCGCAGGTACTCGAACTGCAGGCGCGCTACGGCGCCGAAAAAGTCAGTGCGCTGCTCGAAGGCTCGCTGGCGGCGATCGCCCAGCAGCTGGCCGAGCAGGGCTTGTCGCGATTGATCGTCGCCGGCGGCGAAACCTCGGGCGCGGTGGTCGATCGCCTCGGTATCGACGCCTTTCTGATCGGCGCGGAACTGGCGCCGGGCGTGCCCATGCTTTACGCGCTGGGCCGTCGCCATGAGGGCCTGCAGCTGGCGCTGAAGTCGGGCAACTTCGGCGACCGGGATTTTTTCATGCACGCGGCGCAGGCGGGCTGAGCCGCGCGAGCGCCGCAGAATTCAGCGCATCCGCAGCGCCAGCGACGACAGCAGCGCCAGCAGGTTGATGCCGACGCGCGACGTGCCGGGGCCGCTGGTAGCCAGCACGAAACCCTGCGTGCCGAAGCGCCAGTCCAGCGCCAGATGCGGTGGCAGGTGCAGGGTGGAAAACACGTTGACGAAGGCGCCGCTGGACAGCGCGTAGGTGAACACCGAGGTCGCGATCAGCGGCAGCTGCAGCAGCTGTGCCCAGCGCGAAAACGTGATGCCGCGCTCGCTGTTGTCCAGCAGCAGCACGCCGGCCACCAGCACGAACGCGAATACCGCCAGATCGATCAGCGTGAAGATGCTTTCGTGAGTCGAACCCAGCGGCAGCAGCCGGCGCAGCGCAGTCACCACGCCATAAAAGCCGCCGGCGATTTCCAGGATGCCGATCAGGCGAAAAAGAACCAGGCGCATGCGTCACTCCAAAATCAAGACACGGCATTGTACGTGCTGAGGGCGCGTGCCCTTCGACTTTGCTGCGCGACGCTCAGGGAGAGCGGTTGAGATTTGACGTTTGGCGTATCGACGCATGACGCATCGGCAGTCGCTCGCGCAAAAATCGTTACGTCAATTCATCGGCCAGCTCATGCAGGTCGGCAATATGCTGCTCCCACCAGCGCGATTCGACCGCGAATGGAAACGCCGCAGGGAAGGCCGGGTCGTGCCAGCGCGTGGCGATCCACGCGGCGTAATGCATCTGCCGCATCGCGCGCAGCACCGGCACCAGCATCAGCTCGTCGTCGTTGAAATCGCGGAACTGGCGATAGCCTTCGAGCATGGCCTCCATATGTCGCGGCTCGCTGGCCAGCATCCACAGATCCTGCACGGCCGGGCCCATGCGTGCGTCGTCGAGGTCGACGAAGTGCGGCCCGTCGTCGGTCCACAGCACGTTGCCCGGGTGGCAGTCGCCGTGCAGGCGCAGCTGGCGCACCGTGCCGATCGCCGACTGCCGCTGCTCGATCGCGCCGTCCAGCCGTTCGGCGGCGGCACGATAGTGGCCGTGCAGCGAAGATGGCAGCAGCGACGACCCCAGCACCGCCTGCATCGACTGCCGCACCATCGTGTCGCGATCGAGCGTGCCGCGATGGGCGAACGGCTGGCGTGCGCCGACCACGTGCATGCGCGCGATCAGTCGGCCCAGCCACTGCAGTTGATCGGGCGATTCCAGCGTCGGCGCGCGGCCGCCGCGACGCGGGGTGAGCGCGTAGCGAAACCCGGCGTGCTCCAGCAGCGTGCGATCGTTGAAGCGCAGCGGTGCGACCACCGGCAGTTCGGCCGCGGCCAGTTCGAGGGTGAAGCTGTGTTCCTCGATGATCGCCGCATCGGTCCAGCGCGCAGGCCGGTAGAACTTCGCGATGACCGGCGAGCTGTCCTCGATGCCGACCTGCCAGACGCGGTTCTCGTAGCTGTTCAGCGCCAGCAGCCGACCGTCCGTCCACAGGTCGCAGGCGCCTACGGCATCGAGCACGCAGTCGGGGGTGAGCGTGGCGTAGGGGGCGTCGTGATTCAAAGCGCACTCACGGCAGGAAGGTTCACTTCGAGGTGGCGCCGATCACGCGTGCGGGCACCACCGCCATGGTCAGCCGCGACACGCAGACCAGCGAGCCTTCCTCGT
>CBAAAD010000017.1:0-15833 GCA_964658785.1 uncultured Methylobacterium sp. | reverse complement strand
AATTGAAGCGCACGGTATCGAGGCCCGATTCGCGCAGCGCGCGTTCGGCCATCGTTACCACCTTGTTGTGCATGGTGCCGCCCTGCACCGGATTCGGATGGCAGATCACCGCCACGCCGCGGCGCGCGTCGGCGGGCTCGGCGATGTCGGTGATGGTTTCCAGCTTGCCGGCGGGACCGTCCAGCATGAAACTGGCGGCCTGGTCGGGAAACTGCGCGGGATCGGCGGGGAGTGCGGTGGGATTCATGCCTGCCATGATAACCGGCCATGACGGAGTGCTGCCGATCAGGCCCATTTTTCCGCTATATCGCGATTGATTGCTTCCCCATGCAGCGCCACACCGACCGAGGGCACGCGATGACGAAATCTCCCGAACGCCAACGCTGCACCTGGGGCGCGACCGATCCGCTGCTGCGCGACTATCACGACACCGAATGGGGTACGCCGCTGCACGATGATCGGCAGCTGTTTGAATTTTTGTGCCTGGAAGGCGCGCAGGCGGGCCTGTCCTGGCGCACGGTGCTGGCCAAGCGCGAGCGCTACCGGGAGGTGTTCCATGGTTTCGACATCGCCCGCGTCGCGGCGATGACGGACCGCGAGCTGGAGAAACTGCTGCTCGATCCCGGCATCATTCGTCATCGTTTGAAGGTTTTTGCGACGAGGGACAATGCGATCACCGCGCTAGGTGTGATCGAGGAGTTCGGCAGCCTGGATCACTACCTCTGGTCGTTCGTCGAGGGCCAGCCGCTGCTCAACCGCTGGGCCGACAGCGGCAGCGTGCCGGCGACTACGCCGCTGTCCGACGCCATGAGCAAGGCAATGAAGAAGCGCGGCTTCCGCTTCGTCGGCAGCACCATTCTTTACGCGCTGATGCAGGCAACCGGTATGGTCAACGACCATGTGGTGACGTGTTTTCGGCATGCCGCCTGTCGCCAGGCGCCCGCCACGCGCGGCTAAACTGTCGCAATACGCGACACGTTGGGTGGCGATGGGACATGCTGCTATGCAGTGCCGTCCTGGCATCCGGCGCATTCATCGAGGCCCCGGCGCATAGCCGTGGGCCTTTGCGGAGCACAGAACAACCTGTTGCCGTTCAAACGCAGCGCAACATGGACGTCCATTTGCGCAAACTGTCCCACGCGGGGTGGTCAGAAGTGGGACACTTTTCTCTGTAAATAGAGGACTTTCACGCTTCTTCCCCTGCTCCAAGATTAGCGCTAGGCTCAATTGGCCGTTGCTCTTATGGGCCCTGTTCAGACCCGCTCGACGATGGCGTTCTACACATTCTCGCCCCAGGCGAGTCATCCTCAAGAGGTGCTCTTATGAAGAAGTGGAACAAGCCGGTGATCGTGGAGATCTGCGTCGGTTGCGAAATCAATTCGTATTATTCCGGCGATTTCTGATGTCCCTGGTCGCCTCCGTGCTGCCGAGCCCGGTGCGCATGCCTGCCGATGATCTGTCGGACAGACCCTGATGCGTATCGTGGTTCTCGGTTCGGCAGCCGGAGGTGGCCATCCGCAGTGGAACTGCCATACGCCCGCCAGCCTGCGTGCGTGGCGCGAGGACGATGGCGCCAGCCGCCGTACGCAAGCCAGTATCGCCGTGAGTGCCGATGGCGAGCGCTGGTTACTTATCAACGCATCCCCCGATTTTCGTCAGCAGATACTGGCTACGCCGGCGCTATGGCCGCAGCGTGAGCTGCGCCACTCGCCGATCGGCGCCGTGCTGCTGACCTCCGGCGAGATCGATCATATCGCCGGCCTGCTCTCGATGCGCGAGAGCCAGCGTTTCGATCTCTACGCCAGCGAACGCGTGCTGGCGGTGCTGGCCGAAAACGCGATTTTCGATTCGCTCAATCCTGAGTACGTCGCGCGCAAGGCCTTTGCGCTCGACCAGCCGCTGGACCTGCTGGGTCTGCGCGTCACGCCTTTCAGCGTGCCGGGCAAGGTGCCGCTGTTCATGGAAAGCCGCAGCGCCGGCGATCTTGCCGGATCGGCCGAGGAGACACTGGGCCTGTGCATCGAGCACGACGGCCACCGATTTTTTTTCATCCCCGGCTGTGCCTCGATGCCGGAATCGCTGCGCCAGCGCCTGCGTGGTGCGGAGCTCGTATTCTTCGACGGCACGCTGTGGCGCGACGACGAAATGCTGGTCGCCGGCGTCAGCCAGAAAACCGGCCAGCGTATGGGCCACATGAGCATCGATGGCGCGGGCGGCACGATCGCCGCGTTCGATGATCTGGACGTGGCGCGCAAGGTTTTCATCCATATCAACACCACCAATCCGGTGCTCAACGCCCACGCGCCGGAGCGTGCCGAGGCCGCCGCGCACGGGTGGGAAGTGTCTAGCGACGGCATGGAGATTTCGCTATGAGCGCCACGGCATCACCCGCGCTGGTTTCGCCCGAGCAGCTGGAGGCCGAGCTGCGCGCCATCGGCGCCAGGCTGTATCACAGCCGCCATCCGTTTCACGCGCTGCTGCACGCCGGCAAGCTCAACCGTGGCCAGGTGCAGGCGTGGGCGCTGAACCGCTTCGAATACCAGCGCTGCATTCCGCTGAAGGACGCGGCGATCCTGGCGCGGATGGACGATCCGGCGCTGCGGCGCATCTGGCGCCAGCGCATCATCGACCACGACGGCAGCGCGGAAGGCGAGGGCGGCATCGCGCGCTGGCTGCATCTGACCGATGCGCTGGGCCTCGATCGCGAGCTGGTCAGCTCCGGCCGCGCGCTGTTGCCCGGCACGCGCTTCGCCGTGCATGCCTATATTCATTTCGTGCGCGACCGGACCCTGCTCGAGGCGATCGCCTCGTCGCTGACCGAACTGTTTGCGCCGACCATCATCAGCGAGCGCGTCACCGGCATGCTGCGCCACTACGATTTTGTGTCGCGCGAATCGCTGGCATATTTCGAGCATCGGCTGACCGAAGCGCCGCGCGACTCCGATTTTGCCCTGGACTACGTCAAGCGCCATGCGGACACGGCGGAAAAGCAGGAGCTGGTACGCGCCGCGCTGCGCTTCAAATGCAGCGTGCTGTGGTCGCAGCTCGACGCGCTGCATTTTGCCTACGTCGAACCGGGCGTGGCGTGGCCCGACGCCTTCGTGCCGGAAGACACCCGCGCCGCCGCGGCCGCCTGAGATGAGCACGCTCGACAGCCGCAGCACGCCGCGCTTTCTGCCCGGCGTGCGCCTGCACCACGATCAGACGCGCGGCCAGTGGGTGATTCTGGCGCCCGAGCGCGTCATCGAGCTGGACGACATCGCGCACGCCATCGTGCAGCGCTGCAACGGCGAGCGCCGCGTCGAAACCATCGTGGCGGAGCTCGCCGGGGAATTCGACGCCACTCCCGAGGAGGTTGGCGGCGACGTGATCGCGTTGATCGACGACCTGATCGGCAAACGGATACTGCGCCTATGAACATCATGCTCGCCGAAGCCACCCAGGCACGCGCCGTGGCGCCGCCGCTGGCGGTACTGCTGGAGCTCACCCACCGCTGCCCGCTGGCCTGTCCGTACTGTTCCAATCCGCTGGAGCTCGCCTCGCAGCGCGAGGAGATGGATACCGCCGGCTGGCTCGACGTGATCGACCAGGCGGCGGCGATGGGCGCGCTCCAACTGCATTTCTCCGGCGGCGAGCCGGCGCTGCGCAAGGATCTGGTCGAACTGCTGCAGCGTGCGCGCGAGCGCGGCCTGTACAGCAACCTGATCACCTCGGGCATCGGCATCGACGAGGCCAAGCTCGATCGCATGATCGAAGCCGGATTGGATCACGTGCAGCTCAGCCTGCAGGACGCGACGCGCGAATCGGCCGATCACATCGCCGGCTACAAGGGCAGCTTCGATAAGAAGCTGCGCTTTGCCGGCTGGGTGCGCGCGCGCGAGCTGCCGCTGACGCTCAATGCCGTGGTGCATCGGCACAACGCGGGCAATGTGCCGCGCATGATCGAGCTGGCCCTGGAGCTCGGCGCCAGCCGGCTGGAAGTGGCGCACACGCAGTATTACGGCTGGGGCCTGGTCAATCGCGCCGCGCTGATGCCCAGCCGCGAGCAGCTCGATGCCGCCACCGCCGTGGTCGAGGAAGCGCGCGTACGCCTGCGCGGCACGCTGGTGATCGACTACGTCACGCCGGACTACTACGCGCGCCGGCCCAAGGCCTGCATGGGCGGCTGGGCGCAAAAATTTCTCAACATCAGTCCGCGCGGCGACGTGCTGCCCTGCCATGCGGCCGAAACCATTCCCGGCATGCGGTTCGACAACGTGCGCGATCGCGCGCTGCTGGACATCTGGCAGCACGGCGAGGCGTTCGAACGCTACCGCGGCACCGCGTGGATGCCCGAGCCATGCCAGAGCTGTCCAAAGAAAGAGGTCGACTGGGGCGGCTGCCGCTGCCAGGCGCTGGCCCTGAGCGGCACGGCCGATACGCTGGATCCGGTCTGCGAAAAATCGCCCGATCATGCGCGCATCCAGCAGGCGGCGATGGATGAATCCGCTGCCGCGATGCCGCCGCCGTTCGTGTATCGGCGGCCAGCGGGAAAGCCGGCCCGCGACCAAGACACGGTGTGACGCGACCGCCGCGCGTTCGATCCTGATGCGCGCGCGGGCCGTGCGGACAGACCCGCGAATGCACTGAATACTCGCGCCGGATGACGGTGCAAACCGTCGTATCGGCTCACGCTTGATTAACAACGTCGAAAGCACGACCTAAGCGTGGGGTGGAAAGCTGCAGTCATGAGTTTTCCTGCCTGCGATATTCCCAGCCGCTCCAAAGGTGCCGCGCTGAGCCACGTACGCGCGATCGAGCGCGACGATCCGATGCGTGCCGACGCGGAGGCCTTTGTGGCGCACGTGTACGAGCGCAAGTTCGACGCCCGGCTGCGCACCTTCATGCCGACGATCCTCGGATTCTTCGACGGCGACAATCACCTGCGCGCCTGTCTGGGGATTCGTTTTGCGGCGAAGGAATCGCTGTTCGTCGAGCAATATCTCACCGCACCCGCGGAAAACTTCATCGCCAGCGAAGCCGCGCTCGACGTGCCGCGCATCGATCTGCTCGAGGTAGGCGGCTTTGCTTCGCATCATCCCGGCGATGCTCGTCAGGTGATCCGTTTTCTCGCGCCGCGGCTGAAAGCGCTCGGCGTTCACTGGGTGATTTTCAGCGCCACCCGGCAGATCCACAACGCGTTTCAGCGCATGGGGCTCACCCCGGTGGTGCTGGCCCAGGCCGACAAGGATCGGCTGCAGCCGGACGGCACTGACTGGGGCACGTATTACGACACCCATCCCCACGTGCTGCTCGGCGACGTCGATGCCGGCTGCGGCTTCTTCGAGAGCCGTGCGCGGCGCCGCGCGCAGGGCGCAAGCAGCGATGCCACGACGGTTGATAACGCGACAGTTGATGAAACGATCGTCGAGCTGCGCGAGCGCGTCGCATGAGCCCGTTGCACGACATCTTGCGCGATCGCCGCGGTCCGCTGCTGGTCGATGCGGCCGGTACGCACAACGCGGCGGCTTTTTTTGATCACGTGCAGCGGCTCGCCGGGCAGCTGTCAGCCGCTGGCGTGCGCTGCGTGGCCAGCCGGCTGGATAACGGCCGCGACTGGATAGCGCTGGATCTGGCGCTGCGCCAGCTCGGGCTGGTGCATGTGCCGGCGCCGATTTTCTTTTCGCCGGTGCAGGTCGGTCATCTGCTCGCCAGCAGCGGTGCCGATGCGTGGATCGGCCAGCAGGCGCCGGGCGACGGGTGGACATCCATCGGCCCCGGGCTCTGGATCAACCCCGCCGGCCGCGATGCGCCGCAGGTTTTGCCCCACGGCACGGCGTGCATCACGTACACCTCGGGCACCACCGGTCAGCCCAAGGGTGTGTGCCTGGCCGAAAGCAGCCTGATCGCCGTTGCGCGGTCGCTGGTGGATGCGATGCAGTCGCTCGATGTGCGCCGGCACCTTTGCCTGCTGCCGATGGCGACGCTGCTGGAGAACGTGGCGGGCATCTATGCGCCGTTGATCAGCGGCGCCGAAATAGCGGTGCCCAGCCTGGCAGAGATCGGCTACTCGGGCGCCAGCGGCATCGACGTGCCAAAGCTGCTGCACTGTCTGCATCGCTACCAGCCGGAAAGCATCATTCTGGTACCGCAGCTGCTGCTCGCGATGGTGGCGGCGGCTGAAAACGGTATCGCGCCGCCGCCATCGCTGAAATTCGTAGCGGTGGGCGGCGCGCGCGTGGGTGAAGCGCTGCTGCGTCGTGCGGCCGCCATCGGCCTTCCGGTCTTCGAGGGCTACGGGCTGAGCGAGTGTGCCTCGGTGGTCACGCTCAATCGCCCCGGTTTCAGCAAGCCGGGCAGTGCGGGTCGGGTGTTGCCGCACGCGTCCGTGCGCATTTCTGACGATGGCGAAATCCACGTGTCCGGCTCGACATATCTGGGCTACGTCGGTGAGCCGCCGCCCGCCGCGGGCGACTACGCCACCGGCGATCTGGGCGAGATCGACGCCGATGGCTTTCTGCATATTCTCGGGCGACGGCGCAACGTGTTCATCACCTCGTACGGCCGCAACGTCAATCCGGAGTGGGTCGAGGCGGAGCTGGTACAGCACCCGCTGATCGCGCAGGCGGTGGTCTACGGTGAGGCACGCCCGAGTAACGCGGCAGTGATCGTGCCTCGACGCGCGGATGTTTCGCAGGCGGCCATCGCCGCGGCACTGCTCGAGGTCAATGCCGGCCTGCCCGACTATGCGCGGGTGGCTCAATTTATTTGTGCCACCGCACCGTTCGACATGGGCAACGGTCAACTCACCGCCAACGGTCGCCCGCGTCGCGACGCTATCTGGCAAATCTACGGCGACGCCGTCTCCCGTTTGTACGACTCTTCTGCCGAGCATCAACCATGACTTTCCACCAAGAATTACTTGCGGCCACCGAAGTCGAGCGCAACAGCCTGATCTCGATTCCCATCGTGACCCAGGCGCTGTCCGGTCAGGCAACCATCGATCAGTACCTCGCGTTTCTGCAGGAGGCCTTCCACCACGTACGCCACACGGTGCCGCTGCTGATGAGCTGCGGCTCGAAGTTGCCGGCGCGGCTGGAATGGTTGCGCGTGCTGGTGGGCGAATACATCAAGGACGAAATGGGCCATCAGGAGTGGGTGCTCGACGATATCGCCGCCGCCGGCGGTGATCGCGCCAGGGCAGCGGCCAGCGAACCGTCCGTGCCGACCGAAGTGATGGTGGCCTACGCCTACGACACGATCGCGCGGCGCAATCCGGTGAGTTTTTTCGGCATGGTGCTGGTGCTGGAAGGTACCAGCGTGGCCCTGGCGACGCTGGCCGCCGATGTGATGGAGAAAAGTCTGGCGCTGCCGCGCTCGGCGTTCTCCTACCTGCGTTCGCACGGCGATCTGGATGTCGAGCACGTGGCGTTCTTCATCGACCTGATCAACCAGCTGGACGATCCGGCCGATCGCGCCGCGGTGGTGTACGCGGCGCGCCGCTTCTATCGGCTGTATGGCGATATTTTTCGCGACATCGCCGCGCGTCACCACGTGGCACGGGAGACCGCGGCATGAGTATCGATGGTGGCACCAGCGCGATTCTCACCGGCGCCAGCGGCGGTATCGGTCAGGCACTGCTGCGCGAGCTGCTGGCCAAGGGCGCCAACGTGCTGGCGGTCGCGCGGTCGCCGGAAAAGCTCGATGCGTTGCTCGGAGATATAGGCACGGCGAAGCGAAAGCGGCTTCAAGTGGTGCGGGCCGACCTCGCGCTGCCGGAGGGTCGGCGTGCCGTGGTCAGTGCCGCATCCTGGCTTAACACCGCGCCGAATCTGGTGATCCACGGCGCCGCCAGCAGCAGCTTTGGTTTGTTCGCCGAAAATGCGGCCGATGAAGTGGGTCGAATGCTCACGCTCAACGTCACCTCGCCGCTGCAGCTGACGCATGACTTGCTGCCCTTGTTGAAGGAGTCGCCGACGGCCCAGGTCGTGGCGATCGGCTCGACCTTTGGCAGCATCGGCTACCCCGGCTTTGCGGCCTACTGCGCCAGCAAGTTTGCCTTGCGCGGCGCGTTCGAGGCGCTGGCGCGAGAGCATCACGGCGAGTCGATCGAATTTCTCTACATGTCCCCGCGCGCCACGCGTACGAACTTCAATTCGCCCGAAGTCGATGCACTCAACGAGTCGCTGGGCAACCGCGTCGACAGTGCCGAATACGTGGCGACAGAAATCCTCAAGGCCATCGATCGCGGCCAGCGTCGCCTGCAGATCGGCTGGCCGGAAAAATTGCTGGTGCGCCTCAATAGCCTGCTGCCGGGCCTGCTGGATCGCGGCATCGCCTCACAGCTGCCGAAAATCCAGCAGCACGCCCGGCGTCCGGGTTCACCGGTGGAATCCCGCGGCGGTTGATCGATATCGCAGGATTCGACGTCAGGATTCGGCGGTGATTTTCCGCAGCGCAAGCGCTGCGGAGACTTCGGCCCTACTGTCGGCTGCAGACAGCGAGGTGGGTCGATCCGTGGTTACCGCCGCACGAATCTTGCCATTCGCCAACGTCAGATCCAGGTGCATCGACTGGGCGGCGGCGGCGGCGGCTACCAGCGCTACGCCTAGCCCGGTGTGGACACCCGCGTCCTTGCCCTTGCGCCAGAACCGTCGATGCATGAGCGCCACGTCGTCGTCGTCCAGACCCGGTGCATCGTTTTGCAGCAGCCAGGTATTCGATTGGTAGTCCAGCAGCAGACGGCTGCCGACGGGCGCATAGGCCACCGCGTTGCCCACCAGGTTGCCCAGGGTCACCTCGAGCAGCGTCGGATCAGCCTGCCAGATAAGCGTGCCCTGCGTGCGAATGACCAGATCGAGATTGCGCCGGCGGATATCGTCGCGATGGCGATCCAGCAGCTTGCTCGTCAGCGCACCGACGTCGACAGCCTGATACTGCACTTCTTCGATGCCCGCCTCGATCCGCGTCAGCAACAGCAGCGCCGTGACAAGGCGTTCCATCTCCATGCCGATAGTGCCGATATCGGCGAGGAACGCGCGCAGGTCGCGCTGGCTCGGATAGCGCAGCTCTACTTCGATCATCGTGTGCATTTCGGCGAGCGGCGTGCGCAATTCGTGCGCGATGCCACTGGCGAACTGACGCTCGCGCATGAGCCCTTCCTGCATGCGTGAAAGCACTTCGTTGAAGCGCGCGATCAGCGGCTGCAGCTCCGGCGCGCTGTCGGTGTCCAATCGCTGTTCGGGGGCGTCGGGACCGATGAGCCGCATGCCTTCGGCGAGGCCGGCCAGGGGTTTCATGCCGCGTCGGATCAGCAGCGGTGTGAGCAGAACAACAATCAGCACGGCCAGCAAAATGCAGCCGTATTCGATGCGGTCCATCGAGGTCTGAAAACTTCTCACCGCCTTCAGATCGACCGCCAGACCGAGGTTGCAGCTCGATGCACCGGCCGCTGCGCTCTTGGCGGCGGTGGCGCCGGCGTCGTCAGCCAGACTTCCCTGCAGTGACGGCCTGAACTTCAGGGCGACCGCGCGCAGGTCGGTTCCCCGTGCATCGGATATTTCCCCGAAAGCGGGCTTTCCCGCCGCCGGCGTGGGCCAGGCAAGCGTCGCCGCGGCCGCGGAAGACAGTACGGTCTGTCCCTGACAGTGGATGATGAAATGCACGACACCGTCATCGGCAAGAAACTCCGGCAGATGCGCCACCCGGGTCTTCGGTTGCATTGCCGCTGGCGTCTGTATGCGAAAAATATCGGAAAGCGCCTGGGCGCGTTCCAGCAGATTGGTATCGGCCTGCAGCGCTACTTCGTCGTCGATGTGCTCATCCAGCAGCCAGGTCGCGGTGCCCAGCGTAAGGACAATGGCCGCCACCAGAAACAAGGTGATGCGCAGCCGGATCGACATGTGGCGCATCATGGGATGAGGTAACCCGCGCCACGCCGCGTTTCGATCACGTCGGTCAGGCCGGCCTGCGCCAGCTTGCGGCGCAAGCCGAACACCACCACTTCGATGCTCTTGTCGGAGGCATCGGACTCCGTGCCCGACAGTCGGTCCAGAATCTCGGTGCGCGTGAATACCCGCCCACGGTGACGCAGCAATACTTCGAGCAGCGAATACTGCCGCGGCGTGAGCATCAGCGGCTTGCCGCCGACGTCAACGAGCCGCGCCTGCGGATTGAGGTTGAGGGTTCCCACGGACAACGACAGCAGCTTGGCCTCCTGCGGACGTCGGGCCAGCGCATGCAGCCGAGCCACCAGTTCATCGAAGGCAAACGGTTTGACCAGGTAATCATCCGCGCCCTTGTTCAGTGCTCCAATCCGGTCCGACACCTGGTCGCGCGCGGAAAGCACCAGCACGCGCGGGCGCTTGCTGCGATGACGCAGATGGTGCAGAACCGCCAGGCCGTCCTTGCGCGGCAGGCCCAGATCGAGCACCACCTGCTCGTAGCCAAAGCTGTCCAGATGATGGCAGGCAGCCACGCCGTCCGCCGCCAGATCGACAGTAAAGCCGGCCGCGGTGAGACCGCGAGCCAGCGAGTCACGCAGACGTACCGAGTCTTCAACAATGAGCACATTCACGATCAATACTCCAGGCAGGTTGAAACGGTGCGTTTGGTTCGCCGCCGAACGAAGTGACATTGGCCATACCTGGCAGAGATCAGGATGCTTGGTGGCTGGAAACCCCGTGCCAGACAATGACCCCTAGAAGAACGTTGCGTGCTTGGATGCCTTTCAAACCAAGCTAGCAGGATTATGAAAACAATTTGTCATGAATGTTCCGCGTTCGCGAAAAATAGTTATTCGATGATGGAGAAAAATGGGCTGGCCACCTCCCAGTCGGTGAAGCACGCACCAGGCCAGCATGGATCAACAAATAAATAACAAAAGCTAATCATCAGCAAAGGTTTAAACCTTATACTGCTATGCGAAATCGGTCATGATCAAGCGACGTCGTCGATGCTAATCGCAGATCACACGACACTGGCGCACCAGCAGCCTCGGGGTAAACGTGAACCTACTTCCTCCCCGTACCAGGGCTAATGCCATACCTGGGAACGAGATTTATCGAATCCTGGTCTGCCGGCCGAATCATCGCCTGGGCAACATGATTCTGGTGACCCCGCTGGTGGCGGAGCTCGAACGGTTATACAAAGGGGCCGAAATCGATATTGTCGCCGAGGGTGATGCGGCTCTGGATGTGTTCCAGACGTTTCCGAGCATCCGAAATATTTACTGCCTTCCGCGACGAGGTTTCAAACATCCTTTCGCTTTCCTTTCAAAGATACTGAAAATACGAAAAACGCATTACGATCTGATAATCGATCCCTGCCTGGGATCCGGTTTCAGCCGCGTGCTGGCGAGATTATTCAAGGGGCGCCGCAAACTGGGCTTTGATGACGGCGAGAGCCGCCGTCGCGGCATGACCCACCTCGTACCGGCGTCGATGGCGCCGCACCACATGGCAAAACGTTCGGTGATGCTGGCGCGGTGGTTCTCGTCTCCCCAGATAAACGAAGTGGAGCACTATCCCGTCCTGGATATCCGCTTGACCGCTGCGGAAAAGCGGCAAGGCGAGCAGTTGATACGCGACCTGGTGGCGGCCTCGGCTCAGCCCAACAAGGGCGGTGTGATCGGGCTATTTGCCGAAGCCACGGGGAAGAAGCGCTATTGCCAGGAGTGGTGGAACGATTTCGTTTCCGCCGTCCGCATCGCCAGCCCCAACTGCAGCATCGTGGAAATCATTCCGGTACACGGCCGCTCGATGCTCGATTCGAAGTGGCCGGGGTATTACTCCACCAGCATCCGCCGGATGGCTTCGGCAATGGCTGGGGTCGACATGATGATCAGCGCGGATTGCGGCGTGATGCATCTGGCGGTGGCATCGGGTACGCCGACCATCGGCATGTTTTCTGTCACCGATGCCAGGATTTACGGGCCGTACGGATCGCACAACGCCCACCTGGTGACGCAGGGCCTGAGTCCGGAGCAGGCGGCAAAAAAAGCCGTCGAACTCTATCGCGAATCGTTCTGGGAGCGCGCAGGAGGGCAAGCCAGCCCTCAGTTGGAAGCGACCCTGCTTTAAGAAATCCCCATGGCGCCCGCTAAGGCGGGGCGCTCATTTCAGGGACTGCCGTGGTGAGGAATGGCCGGACGGTTGGCCACCGCGTAAGCCTGCGCAGGGGCCGAATTAAGCGTAACCACGGCGACGTCATCAACGATACGCAGCGTGTAGCCGCTGGTCGCGCGGATCACCGCGGTCTGGCGAGCCCTGAGCAGAATGTCCGACTGCGCGCGCGTGCTGGGAGGATTGTTTTGCTGGCCCAGGTTGGTCACGCCGTCGACGTAGTACATCAGGAAATTGACCGTGTGAAACCTGTCCGCCGAGTTGATGTAAGGCGAAATCAGCAGGTTTATCATCGGAAACTCGTCGGCGACGTGCTTGGTTATCGGAGAGAAGCCGATGCTGCCATCCAAAAGAAAGCTGTGGATGTGTCGGCTTGCTTTCAGGTTGAGCAGATCGTCAGCCAGGCTGCTGGCGATGCGATCCTCGTAACTTTTCTGTTCGCCCAGGGCGTTTCCGTACGCGCTCGCCAGTGAGCACATGCCTGCGGCCAGCATGCAGCCAGCGGCGAGGCTCCAGCGCGGCGATTTTTGCCACCGCGCCAGCGCCGCCTGCATAAGAATCAGCGCGGTCACCAGCAGCGCGCCGACACCCATCAGCACGCGCGGCTCGTACTCGGGCGTAAGCAGCAACAGCATGGGCCCAGCGACGCAAAGAACCGCCAACAGCGGCCATAGAACGCTCGCCATCAAAAGCGCGGCGCTGACCCACCAAGCATGTCTGGCGCGCCGCCTCATCGCGTAGCCCATGCCAATGGCGAGCGGCCATAGCGCGAGCACGACAAGCAGAGGCACGAAGTACATCCACCACTGCCGTCCGAAGCTGTTCCCGATAAGCCCGTAGAAGCCGGCGATGTTTTTCCCGACCAGCGGCAGCTCGCTCAGGCTGTGGATCTTTTGGCTTTCCCGTCCGACCGAGCCGTGGATATGGATGCCCACGAGCAGCTGATAAACAACTATCGTCACGCCGACCTGCAGCGTCCGCGACAGCAAGGGCTTCAGCCACTGGCGTACGGGTTCTTCGTTCAGCTGGGCCAGCACAACCTCCAGCAGCATGAAAATCAGATACACGTTGACCGCGGGTTGATACAAGTTGAGGCTGCCGAAAAGCGAGAGCACGCCCAGCCACCAACGGCGGCGCTGCAGGCCGATCGTGAGAATCGGTAGCAGCGCCAGCAGTATGGCCAGGCTCATGCTCAGCGCGTCGAACTTGTACGACAGGTTTTCCAGGTAGAACGGCTGTGCGCCAAGAGGAAACGCCACCAGTGCGGCCATCCACGGCGAACGAATGGCATAGCGGCGGGCAATCAAAACGCCCGCCCACGCCAGCACGGCAACCGCACCAATCTGCGTCAGTGGCGAGATATCGGCCAGCCCGCTGTCATAGCACTGCAGTAGTTTCATCAGCAGCGTGGTCAGCGGCCGGCCGTTCGAATCCCAGCCGGTGTGGCCGATCAACGCGCGCTTGAGGTCGTCATTGAAGTAGCGATCGGCGCGCAGGATGGGATAGAGAATCAGCCAGTACAGCCCCAGCAGGATGCCGAACACCATCACGTCCCTGCGCGCATTTTCCGCGCGCGGAGCTGCAGCGGAGTCAGACAAAGTCGATGGATTCACGATTTCAAATCGCCTGGCAGCAGAGGAGTACGACGGAGGCTTTTTTTCGTGCCGCCAGGTGCAAGGCGATCAACACCTGATCACACCTGACGCAAAGCACCCGGGCGGCGCTCACCTTCGGTACTCGGTTGATCGAACACAGCGCAACAGCGCATGCCGGCAGTATCCCCGTGCCGGCCTTTACCTCACTTGACCTTCGGCTCAGGGGGTGAAGTGATGCACATAGCCAACGCTGAAACCGCCCGGCAGCAAACCCACCGTCAATGAGGACTTGCGCCGGGCCGACCAGATGCCCACGCCGGTGCCGATGGCTGCACCCACCAGAACGTCGCTTTGCCAATGGCCGCGCGTCTTGACTCGGGCAGCGGCGTCATAAAGTGGCAGCAGCGCCAGTGCGTAGACGGCCGGATGGTCTTCACCGTAATTGACCATGAAGGGCGTCACCGCCGCGGCGATGGCTGCGACCTCGCCGCTGGGAAAGCTTTGCGCATGACTGCCCTGGAAGAACAGGTTCGGATTGCTTGTTGCCGACGGTCGGTCGCGCTGAAAGACATATTTGGCCACGGTTGTGGTCGCGCTGGTAATGACCAGCGCATCCACCGAGCGCCAGAACGTGTCGCCGAGCTTGCTGTCGTCACCGAAGGCGAGCGCGCCGCCGCCCACGACAAAAACGGTCCCGTAGATCAGGTCGATCTGATTGCTGCGTTTCCAGATGCCGCTGTTGTCGTAGGCGACGCGATGATCGATGCCGAGAAGGCCACCACCTGCGCGAGCCGCCGATGAAAAGATCGTGGCTACCACCACCAGACACAAAACGAACAGGTTTGAGCGTGAACAATTCACCGGCATATCCCTAGTTTCGCTCCGACTACCCCGAGCACTACCGCCATGCTGGGGAGGCAGTCTTGTGATTTGCTTAGGATGCGCGATGCCACATCGCGGGCGCTCGCACCCACCGTGGCCCGTGGCGCTTAACGCAGCCTGCCGCGTAGTCTGTCGACGGAAAAGCTTGCGATTTCGCCGCCATCGGCACTGCGATGACCCTGCCCCAACGGCAGCCCCTGCCCGGTCGGTAACCATCTTCCACGTGGTGTGGATGCGCCCGTCGAAGCGCGGCGTTTCTCACGCGGCGCGCTTGGTCCTGTAGGAGCGTTGTTGGTCAGGCTGCGCTTGCCGGTCTGCTCGGCGCGACTCACGCGCTGCCCGCGCCGCTCTGTCGGCAGCCTGCGCGGTTCGCTGTAGGCCAGCGAGCAGCAAAGCACGGTACCCACGGGACTGCACAGGCCGACGAAAGGTTGATGATGCGATTCGTTTCAGCCGTATAGACGTCTAAGTAGTAGACCGGACACTCTGTCTCGTTTCGCCGCAGACCGTAGATTTTTTAGCTGGCGGCGCGTAACTTCGATCACGCATCGGGGCGGCGCTACTTAATCGAGCGCCATCGGAGCAACATAGCGCGCCGCTGCCACCGATGGCGCCGAGCAGGCGTCGGATGATTTAAACGGGAAGCTCACCACGGCCATTCGGTCGATGACCCGTATGCGGTAGGCGGTAGTCGCGTACACCGGTGTCGTTTGGCAAAGTCTGGCCAGGATCACGGCCCGTGCATGCAGGCTGGCTGCATCAGGCCCTGCGGTTTTCTGGTCCAGCTTGCCATCGAGATCCTTGATGTAATACTTCAGAAAAGGCCTGGCCGCGAACAGATAGCTCGAGGAAAGATAGGGGTTGATGATCAGCCGTATCAGCGGATACTCGTCCGCGACGTGAGCGGTTATTGGCGCATAGCCGATAGTGCCGTCCAGCATGAAGTGCTGGATACCCTGCGTCTGTTCAAGATTGGCCACGCTGTTGGCCAGATCCGCGGCGACGCGATCTTCGTATTGTTTTTGTTCCCCGAGTGCGTTGCCATACGCACTGGCCAGCGCGCACATGCCCACGGCAAGCATGCATCCAGCCGCCAGGACCCAGCGAGGTGAACGGCGCCAGCTTGCCAGCGCCGCCTGCATGGCGACCAGTGCGGCCACCAGCAGGGCGCCCACGCCAACCAGTACGCGGGCGTCGAGTACGGGGTCGAGCAGCAGCAGCATTGGTCCGGCAACGCTGAAAATGGCAACCATCG
>CBAAAD010000016.1:4777-15978 GCA_964658785.1 uncultured Methylobacterium sp. | reverse complement strand
CTGTTTAAGAAGTGTCGCGCAATGCCGTGCAGGCACCGCCGCCGTCGCCGCCGGCACCGCCTGCGCCGCCATCGGACATTGCTGCCGGTTCGGATCTCAGCTACGGCAATCGCCCGCAGCCGAGCTACCCACCGCAGGCGGTGCGCCAGCATCACACCGGCACGGTGACCTTGTTGATCCTGGTCGGTCTGGACGGCGTACCGAAAGACGTGAAGGTGGAAAAATCCAGTGGCTTTCGCGAGCTGGATCGAGCAGCAATGGATGCAGTACAAAAGTGGCGCTTCAATCCGGAGGTCAAGAACGGAAAGAAGGTGGAAGGCTATGCACGCGTTCCGATCAACTTCAACTTGGCCGAGTAATTAATCATCTGTCGTCCACATCACTGGATTACAGTTACAGTTCACGCTTGACTTCCTAGGGTAGCGTTATGTTCTTACAGACTCCTGCAGCATCCGACGCCGCACAAGCCGCTGGCGCCAATTCCACCGCCGATGCCATGAAGGCCATGGGTCCTGGCCACTTGATCGATGGCTTCCTTCACGGCGAAAACATCGTCGGACTCGTCGTGTTCGTTGTGTTGCTGATCATGTCGCTTGCGTCCTGGTACTTCATCATCGCCAACTCGATCCGCAACTCGATGGTCAGCTCGCGTCGCGACAAGGTCATCGACGGGTTCTGGAACAACGGTTCCACCCAGGACGCGATTCGCGAACTCGAAGCGCAGCCCAAGGGCGAACCGTTCTCCAAGATCGCCCTAGACGCCGCCTCGGCCGTAGCGCATCACCAGCAGTCCTCCACCGGCACGGGTCGCCTCGCCGAATCGCTGAGCCGCTCGGAGTTTATCGATCGCGCCCTGCGCCAGGCCGTCGCTCGCGAGAGCCTGCGTCTGGAAGGTGGCCTGACGATGCTGGCAACCGTCGGCTCGTCCGCACCGTTCGTCGGCCTGCTCGGTACCGTGTGGGGCATCTACCACGCGCTGATCGGTATTGCGGCTTCCGGCAATGCCTCGATGAACGCGGTGGCCGGCCCCGTCGGCGAGTCCTTGATCATGACCGCGTTCGGTCTGTTCACCGCTATTCCGGCCGTGCTCGCCTACAACTTCTTCAATCGCTCCAATCGTCTGACGTACGCCCGTTTCGACGAATTCGCGCATGACCTGCACGACTTCTTCGCCACCGGCTCGCGCGTCGAAGGCGCCGCACCGACGCTCAAGTGAGGTCTGACTCATGTCGATGAGCACAGGTGGTAATTCCGGTGGTCCGATGTCGGAGATCAATGTCACGCCGCTGGTCGACGTGATGTTGGTACTGCTGATCATCTTCATGATCACCGCGCCGCTGATGTCGCACACGATCACGATCGAACTGCCCAAGGCCAACCCCAAGAGCAAGGACGAGGAAGTCAAGACACCGCCGCTCGACCTCGCGATCAAGCAGGACGGCAGCTTGTACTTCAACGATCACCCGATCACGGCGGAAGAGCTCAAGGTGCAGTTTGCGGTAAAGGCTCAGCAGACACCGCAGCCCGAACTGCAGATTCGTGCGGACAAGGCGACCGAGTTCAAGATCGTTAAAAAGATCATCAGTGATGCAAAAGGTCAGGGCATGGTCCACGTTGCCTTCATGACCACCGCTCCAACGAAGGGACCGTGACGTATGGCATTTTCCAGCAATAGCGGCGGCGGCCCCATGGCGGACATCAACGTCACGCCGCTGGTCGACGTGATGTTGGTTCTGCTGATCATCTTCATGATCACGGCGCCCGTGCTGTCGCTCAAGATCAAGGTCGATCTGCCGCAGCCGAACCAGAACGTGCCGCCGCCCACGAATCCGAAAGATCCGATCAAGCTTAAGATTGATCAGAGCGGTGCGTTCTACTGGAATGATTCTCCGGTGGACGAGCTTGGTCTGAAGGCGCAGCTGGCGGTGATTGCACAGCAGCCTGATCCGGCTGAGATCCAGATCACGGCAGACGACGCAGCAGCCTATCAGTACGTTGCTACCGTGTTGGCCGATGCGAAGAGCTACAATCTCACCAAGATCGGTTTTGCTGACAGCCAGTAATATCAACACTTGTTGACCAGCAGACCAAACAAAAACCCCGCGGCGAGCGGGGTTTTTGTTTGCTATCGAAACCAACGCCGCGTAGCGCCTCAGCGCAAGATTTCTACGTAACGGCTCACCGTTGCTGCCAAGCCCTCGAACAGCGCTTCGCCAATCAGTGCATGCCCAATCGATACTTCCGCCAGTTCAGGAATTGCCGCTTTGAATGCGCCGAGATTTGCCTGGCTGAGATCGTGGCCCGCGTTGACCCCAAGCCCGGCTTGTTGCGCTAGACGCGCCGCCTTGGCGCAAGCGGCTAGCGCGCTTTCCGGTTTTCCTTCGGCAAACGCCTGCGCGTAGGGGCCGGTGTAGATTTCGATACGCTCCACGCCCAGCGCCACGGCGGATTCAAAGCGCTCGGCATCGGCGTCGACAAACAGGCTCACACGGCAGCCTAGCTCACGCAGTTCGTTCACCAGCGGACGCAGGCGATCGATATCGCGCTCTAGATCGAATCCGTGATCGGAGGTGATCTGGCCGTCGCCGTCCGGCACCAGAGTCACCTGGGTAGGGCGAACTTCACGAGCGAGCGGAATGAGCCCGGGGTATTCCCCGCGCGCCGGCGCAAAGGGATTGCCCTCGATGTTGTATTCCACCCGCCCGCGAAGAAGTGCCGCCAGCGCACGCACGTCGTCGGGCCGCACGTGGCGCATGTCGGGCCTTGGGTGCACGGTGATACCGCCGCAGCCCGATTCGATACACGTCTGCGCTGCCTTGCAGATATCCGGTTCGTCGCCGCCGCGCGAATTGCGCAGCACGGCGATCTTGTTGAGATTGACGCTAAGCAAAGTCATATTGTTTGAGCGATTCGGCCAGTGAAAAGGGTGGGTTAGAGAACGTCGAGATTAACCGGGTGAAACGAAAGACGCCGTAAAACTTGCGTATCAGCCCACGATCGTCCAGCACTGCACATGCCTTTCGCCGCCGCGCCATGCCAGCGCGGCGGCGTAGCCACTGCCGACGTCCAGTCGCTGCAACTGCCAGCTGAGCGCGTCATCGCCGTCCAGCCAGCGCAAGACAAGCTGACCTTGATGACTGGCTACATGCAGACGATCGAGCCCGAACGCGATACCCCGGCCGAGCGCCTTGAGCACCGCCTCCTTTCCCGTCCACAGTTCCAGGAACGCCGCGCTGCGATTCTCCGCGGACATCGCCGCCAGCGTGTCCCGCTCGCCCCTGCAGAAGTAGTGCTCCGCAATGTCCAGCGCCCGTCCGCGCTCGCGCTGCCGCTCGATGTCGATACCGGGACTGAGATGTTTGCCGATAGCGATGAGTGCGTGGTCGCCGCTGTGCGACCAGTTGAATCCCAGTATCGTGCCGTGCGACTGCGCGAGCGCAGGGCGACCAAACTCGCCGTCGACCAGCACGACCTCGCTACCGGGTAAGCCAAGGTAGGCACCCAAAACCTCGCATAGCGGGCCGCGTTTCTGTTGACGCCGGTAAGGCAACAGAAGCACGTGCACGTCTTGATCGCCAAGCCGCTCGGCGATCGACCCGATTTCCCGCATGTCAATCGACTTCATCCGCCGATCTTACCGCGAGCGCGGCGGACATCACCGCCTCGCGATAGGCTCGCGTTTCCGTCTGGACGGCTATTTGATCAAACGCTCGTCGACCAGACTCTTGACTACGCCGGGGTCGGCGAGGGTGGAAATGTCACCGAGCTGGTCAGGCAGATTCTCTCCGATCTTGCGCAGGATGCGCCGCATGATCTTTCCCGACCGCGTCTTCGGCAGCCCCGGCGCCCACTGTATGTAATCCGGTGTCGCGATGGGGCCGATCTCCTTGCGTACCCAGGCCACAAGCTCTTTCCGAAGCTCGTCGCTCCCCTCAACGCCGGAAACCAGCGTCACATAGGCGTAAATGCCCTGACCCTTGATGTCGTGGGGGCAGCCGACTACGGCCGCTTCAGCGACCTTTGGATGCGCTACCAGCGCGCTCTCGACTTCGGCGGTACCGATACGGTGACCGCTGACGTTGATGACGTCGTCGACGCGACCGGTAATCCAGTAATAGCCGTCCTCATCGCGACGCACGCCGTCGCCGGTGAAGTAGTTGCCGGGATACGCACTGAAATAGGTTTCAATGAAACGCTGATGATCGCCGTAGACGGTACGCATCTGGCCGGGCCACGAGTTGGTGATCAGCAGGTTGCCCTCGGTGGCGCCCTGCTGCACTTCGCCGTTCGCATCAACAATCGCCGGCTTGATACCGAAGAACGGCAGCGTGGCCGAACCCGGCTTGGCATCGATGGCGCCAGGCAGCGGCGTGATCAGAATGCCGCCGGTTTCGGTCTGCCACCACGTGTCGACGATCGGGCAGCGCTCATCGCCGACCACGCGGTAATACCACTCCCACGCTTCCGGATTGATCGGTTCGCCCACGGTGCCGAGCAAGCGTAGCGACGCGCGCGAAGCTTTCTTCACCGGCGCCTCGCCCTCGCGCATCAGTGCACGGATGGCCGTGGGTGCGGTGTAGAACAGCGTGACCTTGTGCTTGTCCACCACGTCCCAGAACCGGCTGTAGTCGGGGTAGTTCGGCACACCGTCGAACATCACCGTGGTGGCGCCGTTGGCCAGCGGACCGTACACAACATAGCTGTGCCCGGTAATCCAGCCAACGTCGGCGGTGCACCAGTACACGTCGTCTTCGCGCAGATCGAACACGCACTCATGCGTATAGCTGGCGTAAACCAAATAACCGCCGGTCGTGTGCAAAACTCCTTTCGGTTTGCCGGTCGATCCGGAGGTATACAGAATAAACAGCGGATGTTCTGCTTCCACAGGTTCCGCCGGGCATTCGGCCGTCTGGCCGTCCATCAGGTGATGGTAATAACGGTCGCGGGGCGGCTGCATGGGTACGGCCGCACCGGTACGACGAACCACGATGACGGTTTCCACGCTGTTTGTGCCCGGGCGCTCCAGCGCGGCATCGACATTGGTCTTCAGCGCGATCTTCTTGCCGCCGCGCGTACCTTCATCGGCAGTGATCACCAGCTTGGCGGTAAAGTCGGCGATGCGCCCGGCCAGCGAATCCGGCGAAAATCCGCCAAACACCACCGAGTGAATCGCACCGATGCGCGCGCAGGCCAGCATGGCGACGGCCGCCTCGGGAATCATCGGCAGATAAATCGCCACGCGATCGCCCTTGGTGACACCCAGATGCTTCAGCGTATTGGCAAACTTGCAAACTTCGGCATGCAGCTCGCGATAGCTGATGCGCCGCGACTCACTTGGATCATCGCCTTCAAAAATAATTGCGGTCTTGTCGCCGCGCTCCGCCAGATGCCGGTCGAGGCAGTTTGTCGTGACATTGAGCACGCCGTCTTCATACCAGCGGATGTGCAGGTCTTTCGGATCAAACGACACGTCGCTGACCTTGGTCGGCGGCTTGCTCCAGTCCAGCCGATCCGCTACGCCGGCCCAGAAGCTGTCCGGATCATTCACTGACTCGGCGTACAGACGTTCGTAGTCCGCCTTGGTAATACGCGCCTTGGCAGCGAATTCGGGTTTGACCGGATAAAGCTTGGACATGATGAGCCTCGCGTTTGGCCGGCTAAAAAGACGCCGGTAGGAATATCGTCATGGCGTTTCGCGCCACGGCCAGTACTCGAGTGTAGTACCGCTTGTCATCAGGCCGTTGACGCGAGGCACAAGATTTCCCAGAGCGTACTTTCGGCCGGTTTTCGAGCGTCCACAAATGCAAAACGCAACAGCTCGCACTGTTGCGTTTTGCGACACTTCGTCGTGCCGACGGATCAAATCACCACGATCAAATCACCACGATCAAACCAGCGCGATCACGCCCTTCTGAACAGGCCAATGACCACCAGCAAAACAATCGCGCCAATCATCGCGTGGATGATGCTGGTGACGATCGGGCCGATGATGACAAAGTGGACGCCAAGAACCGGCAGCAGCCAGCCCGCCAGAAACGCACCAATGATGCCCACCACGATGTTACCCAGCAGGCCAAAGCCGAAGCCGCGTACGATCAGGCCAGCCAGCCACCCTGCCATGGCACCTATGAAAAGAAAAATGAGCAAGCCGTAACCAGTCATCGCAAACTCCAGATTGGGCGAGGCAGAAAAGGTCGTGCAGTGCCCCGGGACTGCTGGCGCAGGAGCATCCGGCTTTGCCCGTGCAGCGGCTGTGACGGAAACCGCCGAGTGACACGCCAATACCTCCCGCGAAGACTGGCATGATGTCTCGTCGCTGCGGCCGAACTGGCCCGGCGTCGCCCGACCAGCCATGGGACAAGTCAAACGATGCACCTCGCAGACAGCCACGTAGCCGGCAGCACCGAAGACGCTCTGCTGAAAGACACCTTAGGCACCTTGCTACATCGCATTACCGGGCTTTACCCGGAACGCCCCGCGCTGGTCGTCCGCTCGCAGGGTGTGCGGATGAGCTACCGCGAGCTGCATGACGAGGTCGAGCGGGTGGCTGCTGCACTGCTGGCGCTCGGCCTGCAGCGCGGCGATCGCGTTGGCATCTGGTCGGCCAATCGCGCGGAATGGGTGGTGCTCCAATTCGCCGTGCCGATGGCTGGCCTGATTCTGGTCAACATCAATCCGGCGTATCGCGCCCATGAACTGGAATATGCGCTCAACGTGGTTGCGTGCCGCGTCCTGGTTTTGCCACGACGTTTCCGGGCCTCGCACTACCTCGATATTCTTGCCCAGCTCGCGCCGGAACTGCACAGTGCCTCACCCGGCCGTCTCATCGCGGCGCGTTTGCCCGAACTGCGCGAAGTCATTCTGCTCGATGACGCGGCATCAGCGGGCACGCGCAGCTGGGCGCAGCTCAGGGCGATGGGCGACGTCGACGCGCTGACGCGTCTGCGCGCCATCACGCCGCTGCCTGCCTGTCACGATGCGGTGAACATCCAGTTCACTTCCGGCACCACGGGCGTTCCCAAAGGCGCCACGCTGACGCACCACAATATTGTCAACAACGGGTACTTCATCGGCAGGGCCATGCGCCTCACCGAACAGGACAGGCTGTGCATCCCCGTACCGTTCTACCACTGCTTCGGCATGGTGCTGGGCAATCTGGCGGCCGTGACGCACGGCGCCTGCATGGTGATTCCAGGCGAGGGGTTCGATGCCCTGGCCACGCTGGAAACCGTCGCCGAAGAGCGCTGCACAGCGCTGCACGGTGTGCCCACCATGTTTATCGCCGAGCTGGAGCACGCGGAGTTTTCGCGCTTCGACCTGTCGACCTTGCGCACCGGCATCATGGCCGGCTCGCCATGCCCGATCGAGGTCATGCGCCGCGTGGTCGACACCATGCATATGGCCGACATCACCATCGCCTACGGCATGACCGAAACGAGCCCGGTGAGCTTCCAGACAGTTCCGGACGATCCGCTGGAGCGCCGTGTCGACAGCGTGGGCCGCGTACATCCGCATCTTGAGGTCAAGCTCGTCGACGCGCAGGGCCGCACCGTTCCGCGTGGCGATACCGGTGAATTATGCACACGCGGCTATTCCGTCATGCTCGGCTACTGGAACGATGAAGCGCGCACTCGCGAAGTAATCGACGCCGATGGCTGGATGCACAGCGGCGACCTTGCCCAGATCGACGCGGCTGGCTACTGCAGCATCGTCGGCCGGCTGAAAGACATGATCATCCGCGGCGGCGAAAACGTGTATCCGCGCGAGATCGAGGAATTTCTTTACGCCTACCCCAAGGTGCAGGATGTGCAGGTGTTCGGCGTGCCGGACGCACGGTTTGGCGAGCAGATTTGCGCGTGGATACGATTGCGCGAAGGCTGCCGCGCCAGCGCAGCCGAAATCCAGGATCACTGCCGACATCATCTGGCCTATTACAAGACCCCGCACTATGTGCGCTTCGTCGACGCCTTTCCGATGACCATCACCGGCAAGGTGCAGAAGTATCTGATGCGTGAGGCGATGGTCGAAGAACTCTCCGCCCAGCGCGTCTGAACGCATGCCGCGACCATTCGCCGAGTCAGCGCCGGTCCAGCGGATCCTTGCCTTCGCGCAGCCGCTGCAGGTCGTAAGTTGAAAGGCTTTCAGCGCGCGCGCTGCCGGCAATTCTGGCCTGCGCAAAGGCCAGCGCGGTGGCAAATGCGCCGACAATACTGACCAGCAGCCACCAGCCCATGGCGCCACCGCTGTGTCGGGTAAAACACAGAACCACGGCCAACAGCGTCATCAGCAGCAGCAACCAGCGCATAGCGAACCTCAACGGGGTAGAAGCGCCGCCAGGCCGGCGATTTTCGGCATCATAAACCGGCCGGCGACTGCGTGGCACGTGGCGCGCAGGCCATTCAAGCAGATCAAGAAGACTCGCCGTAGACGCTGTGCCTCAAGCGTGCCGGGCGACGATGTCGCGAACGTTGAGACGTCCGCGCGGCATCATTGGAGCATGAGCCATCCACCGCTGAACGACGAGCCGCCGTCGCCGAATCCGCACGACCGGCCAGACGCGGCCAGCCGCGCGTTGAAGGGTCGCGGCGCGGCGTCCAATCCCGAGGGCCGCTTTGAAACCATCCGCCATCAGGCGGAAGACGACGGCTGGTCGCACGCGCTGCTCGATGACGCCACGCCGCGCCCGCGTACCGAGGTGACCGAGGAACGCGCGCGCAGCGTGATCAGCCGCAACGACTCGCCGGACATCCACTTTACCCAGGCGATCAACCCCTATCGCGGCTGCGAGCATGGCTGTATTTACTGCTTTGCAAGGCCATCGCACAGCTATCTCAACCTCTCGCCCGGGCTCGACTTCGAAACCAAGCTGCGCGCCAAGACCAATCTTGCCGAGGTGCTGCGCGTCGATCTGGCCAAACGCGGCTATGTCGTCAGCCCGATCAATATCGGCAGCAATACCGACCCTTACCAGCCGATTGAAAAGCGCTGGCAGCTCACGCGCGCCGCCTTGCAGGTGCTGGCCGAATGCCATCACCCGTGCACTATCGTGACCAAGAACGCCCTGGTCGAGCGCGACCTCGATATTCTTGTGCCCATGGCGCGCGAGCATCTGGTGCAGGTGTTTATCTCGGTCAACACGCTGGACAACCACCTGGCCGCGAAACTCGAGCCGCGCGCCAGCGCGCCGCATCGACGCATCAAGGCCATCCGCACGCTCACCGACGCAGGCGTACCGGTTGGCGTGCTGGTTGCGCCGATCATTCCCGCACTCAACGACAAAGACATGGAAGCCGTGCTTGCGCAGGGCGCCGATGCCGGCGCGTGCAGCGCCGGTTACACCACGCTGCGCCTGCCGCACGAGCTGAAAGCGCTGTTCCGCGAATGGCTGGCCCTGCACGCGCCGCAGCGCGCCGACCACGTGATGAGTCTGGTGCAGCAGATGAACGGTGGCCGCGACTACGACAGCGACTTCTCCACCCGCATGCGCGGGCAGGGCGTCTTTGCCGACCTGCTTCGCCGCCGCTTCGATATCGCCAGCCGTCGCCACGGCTACGCGCGCTCGCGAGAACTCGTCCTCGATACTTCACGCTTCGTACCACCGCGAACGTCGTCGCCGCAGGGCGACCTGTTCTAAACGACGCGGCTTACTTCGACGCTGGCAGGTATTTCTCGAACCAGCCCAGCGCGCGCTGCAGCACGTCGCGCTGGTGCACGGGATCGACGAAGTGATGGCCTTCGTTGGGATACACCACCAGCGACGTCGGCACGCCTTCGGCGCGCAGCGCGTGCCACAGCTCGAACGACTGCGGCGCGGGGCATTCGGCATCGCGGTCGCCCACGACGATAAGCATCGGCGTCTTGATCTGCTTGACGTAGTTGATTGCCGAACTCTTTGCATAGACGGCCGGATCGTCGTACACCGATTTGCCGAAGAACGGAATCATCCACTGGTCGATCAGATTTTCGCCGTAATAACTCTGCCAGTTCGAGATGCCCGCGCCCGCCACCACCGCCCGAAAACGCTGCGTCTGCGTGGGCGCGAACATGCTCATGAAACCGCCGTAGCTCCAGCCGGTGAGGCCAAGCCGCTTGTCGTCCACCGGGAGCTTTTTCTCCACCGCGTCGACGCCGGCCAGGGTGTCGCGCAGGTCGCCGTAGCCGAAGTCCTTGCGGTTGGCCTGCACGAACGCCTCACCCTGGCCGAAGCTGCCGCGCGGGTTGGGCATCAGCACGAAGTAACCAAGGGCCGACAGTGGCGCCGCGCCGAAACCGACCGAGGGCCAGCGCGGAATCGTTGCCGCCGAAGGGCCGCCGTGCACCACCACGATCATCGGATAGGACTTGCTGGCATCGTAACCGGCCGGATACAGCAGCCAGCCCTGCACGTGTCGGCCTTCGTTGGTCCATTCGACCGATTCGGCCTTGCCCCACGCGGGCTTCAGCGCGGCGTTGATAGTGGTGACAGCCTTCGGCGCCGTGCTGCCCAGTGCACCCGCGTGCACCTCGGGCGCTTCGGCGAAGGCGCTTTGTACGAAAGCTATCTGCTGATGATCATGCGATAGCGAGAGCGCCATGGAAGCACTGCCGTCGCCGATGCCGGCGGGCAGGTTGAACAGCACGCGCTCCTGGGTGGCCCTGTTCGCTTCCACGCGGTACTCGGCGACTTCGCTGTCGCCGCCGCGAACCTGGGAAACCAGCAGCTGCTGGTTGCTGTTCCAGCTCAGCCATGCCGGCGACACGGAGATGCCGGGTGTGAGATTGATCGGGCTGCCGCCGCTGGCAGACACGGCGTAGATATCGCCGCCGGTCGAGCCCTGATCGCTCATCAGGCCGCCGATGAAGGCGATCCGCGAACCGTCCGGCGACCAGCGCGGCAGCGCGATCTGCAGACCGTGCAGATCGCCGCCCACGCTGCCGGGGTCGACCAGAACGGTGGGCGCGGCATTGGCCTGCGCGCCCTGCACATACAGCTTGGCGATCCACCAGTTGTTGTCGCCCGGCGGTGGCGCCGAAACATAGGCGATGCGCTGCCCGTCGGGCGACCAGCTGAATTCGTAAACGTAGCTGGCCGCAGGCGTCAGCATCTGCGGCATGCCGCCCGCGGCGGGCACGAAAGCCACACGCTGCACCTCCAGTCCGTCCACGCCGACTTCGCCCGAAGCGGGCTTGGCGGCCGACACGGCGCTGGCGCGACGGGTGGC
>CBAAAD010000016.1:0-4677 GCA_964658785.1 uncultured Methylobacterium sp. | reverse complement strand
GGATCGGCGGCGCGCACGTGGCTGCCATCGGCGTCGGCCATCTGCACGCTTGGCTTGTCGTTGGATTCCACCACCCAGGCGAGCTGGCGACCATCGGGCGAGAGCTGCGCCGCGTGGATCGACTTCACCTTGCCCAGCTGCGTCAGCACGTTCTGAATGCGCGGATCGACCGTCGGCGCTTCGGCAAATACCGAGGGCGCGGCGGCGAACAGGGTCAGCAAAATGGCAACGCGTAGACGACAGGTCATGACAGATCCTTCGGACGGTGATCCACCAACCTAGCAGCGCGCCATCGGGGTTCCAAGTGGCGGAAGTACTGGTCCAGACGCACGGACCGTTGCCCGTCCTTTGCCATGAAACCGCATCGTCGCAGTGCCTGCGCCATGGAGACGGCGTAACCCGATCGACTACGGTGTGACCGGCGCCAGCATCAGGCTGGCACGGCGCGCCGCGATGGCGGCCTTGAGCGCTGGGATCGCCGCCAGCGTCGCCCGCTCGCCTTCGAGAATGGCCTGGTTTTTCTGTTCGAAATCGGTGGCGCCGATGCCGGTGATATTCGGCCTGATGACAAAGTCCGCGCGGGCCAGCTCCTGCTTGCCCAGTTGCCGTCCCATGATGGTGATCGACTGGCCGACGATGTTGACCATGCCCTGCGGATTGCTGCCGCTGGGCGTTGCCGAGATGTCCACCGCAATCACGAAATCCGCGCCGAGCTGACGCGCCGCGTCCACCGGCACCGGGCTGACCACGCCACCATCGACATAGTGCCTGTCGCCGATCAGTACCGGCTCGAAAACACCGGGAATGCTGCTGGACGCGCGCACGGCCTGACCGGTATTGCCGCGCACGAACACCGTGCGCTCGCCGGTTTCCAGCTGCGTGGCAACGGCGGCAAACGGCAGCTTCAGCTCCTGGATCGCGCGGTGGTTCACCGCGGTGTTGATGTAGTCCTGCAGCTTCTGCCCCTGCACCAGGCCGCCGGAAAAAATATGCACGTCGCGGATCTTCGCCTCGTCCAGCGCAAAGGCCTGTTCCTGCAGCTGAAACGGACTCATGCCGGAGGCGTACAGCGAACCCACCACGCTGCCGGCGCTGGTGCCGGACACCACGTCCGGATGAATGCCGCTGGCCTCGAGCATCTTGATCACGCCGATATGCGCAAAGCCCTTGGCCGCACCGCCGCCGAGAGCGAGGCCGATCTTCAGCTTCACCGGCGCGACGGCGACAGCCGGCGGAGCGCTGGCGGGTTTGCCGTGCCCGGCGCAGGCAGCCAGCATCAGTGTGGCAAGCAGAAGCAGCAGCTGGCGGTGGAGTGACATGATGATGTGTCGGCGAAGGGAAGAGAGATACTGATCTCGAAAAGCGGCAAAGCCATGGCAAACACGGGCATTGCCGCTTGCGCGGTCGCGCGATGGATCGAGCGCTACGCGAACCTACTTCTGTGCGCTGTCGGCACCGAGGTGATAGTTCGTGGCCACCTCAACCTCTTTCTTCGAGCCGAGGAACACCGGCACGCGCTGATGCAGTCCGGTGGGCTGCAAATCCATGATGCGTTCGCGCCCGGTGGTGGCCGCGCCGCCGGCCTGTTCGATGATGAACGCCATCGGGTTGGCCTCGTACATCAGCCGCAGCTTGCCGCCCTGTTTGAGGATCTTGGCGTCCAGCGGGTAGTAGAAGACGCCGCCGCGGGTCACGATGCGGTGCACGTCGGCCACCATCGAGGCGACCCAGCGCATGTTGAAATCCTTGCCGCGCGGGCCGGTGGTGCCGGCCAGCAGTTCGCCGATATAGCGCTGCATCGGCGGCTGCCAGTGGCGCTGGTTCGACATGTTGATGGCGAACTCGGTGGCCTCCTCCGGAATGCGGATGCCGCGACGGCTCAGCATGAAGCTGCCGACCTCGCGCTCCAGCGTGAACTCGTGTGTGCCGTGGCCGAAGGTCAGCACCAGCGTGGTGGCCGGGCCGTAAACCACGTAGCCTGCGGCGAGCTGTTCCGTACCCGGCTGCAGAAAGTGTTCGGCCTTCGGTTCGGTCACGTCGTCCGGGCAGCGCAGTACCGAGAAGATCGTGCCGACCGAAATGTTGACGTCGATGTTGGAGCTGCCGTCCAGCGGGTCGAACAACAGCAGGTGGTTGCCCTTCGGATAGCCGTCCGGAATCTGCTGCGGGTCTTCCATTTCTTCTGACGCGCAGGCGGCAAGATGGCCACCCCAGGCGTTGGCTTCGAGCAGGATCTCGTTGGAGATCACGTCGAGTTTTTTCTGCGCCTCACCCTGTACGTTGATGCTGCCGCCTTCTCCTTCGCCGGCCTGCATGCCGAGCACGCCGCCGAGCGCGCCCTTGTTGGTGGCCACCGCGATGCGCTTGCAGGCGCGCGCCACCACTTCGATCAGCAGCGAAAGCTCCGCATTGATATGGCCGGCGCGGCGTTCCTCGATCAGGAACTGGATCAGCGAGATGGGTTTTATCGAGTTCGGTTTCATGGAGTGGCCAGGGTGAACGAAGCCCGCATTGTCCCGGCTCCGGCTGAATCACGCCAGCCGTGTCGGCGTAAGGGCATGAGTGACCCTTCCAATGCCCCACTGCTGACAGCACGTTGGCAGCAGGGCGGCGCCAAGCTGTGCATACACCAGGGAGGAAACGCCATGCGCGATACGGTTTATTTTTTGATCTTCGACGGATTCGCCGACTGGCAGGCGGCGCTGGCGCTGTGCGAGATTCGCCGCCCGGGCGACTGGCAGGTGCGGACGGTCGGCTTCTCGTGCGCCGCGGTGGTGTCGATGGGCGGCCTCGCGGTGCAGCCCGACGTGCCGCTGGCGCAGATCGACCTGACGCGCGCGGCCATGCTGATCGTGCCCGGCGGTCATCTCTGGCTGCGCGGCGAGGGCAGCGACGCGGTGGCCATCCTGCGGGATGCTCGCGACGCCGGCGTGCCCGTGGCCGCCATCGATACCGGGGTTCTGGCGCTGGCCCGCGCTGGCCTGCTCAATGACGTTCGCCATACCGGCAACTGGGCCGGGCAGATCGCGGGCCAGGTCGGCGACTATTCTGGCGCGCCGCGATACGACGCCTCGGCGCTTGCGGTCCGCGATGGTAGTGTCATCACCGCCAGCCATCTGGGCAGCGTGGAGTTTGCCCACGACATCATCGAGGCGCTGCATCTTTACAGCCCCAGCGATCGCGAGCATTGGTATCGCCTGTTCAAGCATGCGCAAATGCCGCCGTGGTGCGTGGACGAAACGGTGAGGGGCTGAGGAGCGACGCGCATGAATGGCCCATGGCATCGCCTGTTGCAGGCGTATCACCCGCTCTACCAACGCGGCCTGCTGCTGGATGGGATATACACGTGGCCGGCGGACCGGGCGCCGGATGATCCTTCGACGCCCGCATCGAGCCCGCGACGCCGCATGCTGCTTGTCGCACTGGCCGGCTGGTGCATAACGATGCCCGGCAGTGGCCGCGCCCGTCCGCCTCGGCGATGATGAGCGCATGCGTCGTGCCGATCGCCTCTTCCTCATCATTCATGCCCTGCGCGGCCGGCGTACCGCCCTGCAGGCGCGCCAGCTCGCGCAGACGCTGGGCGTATCGCTGCGCACGGTCTATCGCGACGTGGCCGATCTGCAGCTTTCCGGCGTGCCAATCGAGGGCGAAGCCGGCGTCGGGTACGTACTGCGCAAGGGCTCGGATATTCCACCGCTGATGTTCAACGCCGACGAGCTCGAAGCCCTGGTGGTCGGCACGCGGTTTGTCCGCGCGTTTGCCGGTGCACGACTGGCCGACAGCGCCAAGACGGCGCTGCTGAAGATCGAAGCGGTGCTGCCGCCGGAGCTGCGCGAACGCGCGGCGCATACGCGCATCTTCGCGCCGGTGTGGCGCGACCAGCATCAGTCGGATTTCGCGACGATGATTGATCGCCTGCATGCGGCGATCATCGGCAATCACGTGCTGCAGCTCGACTATCGCGACGAAAGCGGACGCGTCAGCGCACGCGAGGTCGAGCCGCTGTGCCTGTCGTTCTGGGGCGGGGCGTGGACACTCGGTGCATGGTGCCGGCTGCGCGAGGACTTCCGCAATTTTCGCCCGGACCGTATCCATACCTGCGAACTGACGGGCGAGGTCTGCGCGGAAGTTGCCGAGCGAAATCTGACCAGCTACCTACGCGCCGTGGGCGGCGGCATGATGGACATCAGCTAGGTCCAGTCGGGCCCTCCGCTACGGTGCGCCGTCGCGCCGTCGCGCCATCACGAGTACGCTGGCACGCACTCAAGCGCAAGGACGTCAGTGCATGCAACTTCATCATCCACAGCTGCAGGTGACGCCTGCGGATCTGCGACCGACCCAGTTGACCGTTGGCTACGCCGAAGTGGCCGCCAAGCGCGCCGAGTGGGAAAAGCTCGCCAAGAAAAAGCGCAAGGAGCTGCTCAGCCGGCACTGGTTTCCCGGTGTGCTCGGCCCCGGCGGCAAGGTCTATATCGTCGACCATCATCATCTGGGTCTGGCGCTGATCGAGGAAAAGGTGGACAGCGTGCCGGTGACGGTGCTTCGGGACTTTTCCTGGCTGGAGCCGGCCGTATTCTGGCGCACCATGGAGTTCAACCGCTGGGCCCATCCGTACGACGCGCACGGCCAGCGCGCCAATTACGACGCGTTTCCGGCCAGGCTTACCGACCTGACCGA
>CBAAAD010000015.1:0-16143 GCA_964658785.1 uncultured Methylobacterium sp. | reverse complement strand
AAAGAAACGCTACATCATTATTTGAAATGTCTTCATTCAACGGCAGCCCTGCCTGTGCGAGATCGAAGCGGGCATGCCGGTGAAGGAGATGTGCCGCAAGCACGGCTTCAGCGAGGCATCGTACTAACTTTGGCGTAGCAAATTTGTTCGCATGACCGGGCCCTACGCTAAGCGGCTGACGGAGCTGGCAACGCAGAACGGGCGGCTGAAGAAGCGGCTGGCCGAGCGGGTGCTTGAGAACGAGGTCGTCGAGAATGGCTTGCGAAAAAAGTGGTGAGCGCACCGGCGCGGCGCGGGCTGGTGCGGCATATGATCGGCAAGGGGTTTAGTGATCGGTGTTCGTTGGCGATCGCGGGCATGCGTGCCAGCGCGCATCCCTCTGCGACGCGACTGGATCGAAACGTTGAACTCCGGCAACGGATACTGACTCTGGCGCAACCGCACGGTAAATCCATCGGGTAAAGCTCTCTGCCCATGCGCGAAGGGCAGGGTGGCCAAGTCTCGTAAAGCGTGGTGACCGCAGAGACACGATCCTGAATTTGGCGCTAGACTCTGGTCAACGGAGCATGGAGCGCCGAGTATGCATAGCCGAAATATGGCTGAACCAGGTAACGCGTCGCCCAGCTGTGAACAGTCCAGCCGTGTCCAGGCGGTCGCCAATCGCCACCTCCATCAAGACTTTCTACAGAGGCTGCAAATCCATGCCTAGCCGCGTGAACGCCGTGCTGCTTTTTTCTCTGACCCTGATTACTTCCGGATGTGGCGCCTCGACGATGAAAACTCCTGACATCAAGCAAAACCCCAACGCCAAGCAGCGTTACGAGATCACCATGACGATCGACGGTGCGCCGGGCCCTTTTGATGCCATCAGCGGATTTGTTCAATACAAGGTTGCGAACGATCAATGTGTGCCGCTAACCAAGGGAAGTGGGGCAACGCTGGTGCCAGAGAAAAGCATACCCATCAACCTCACTCGTATCAGCGACAAGCTTTACAAGGGCACGTTCTACAGCGACCAGCTTCAAGATGAGGATTACTACGGGATGGGTGTGTGCCACTGGGAAGTTGTCGCCGCGACAACTGCATTGAAGGTCAAATCGGCGTATCTCAGTCCAGATATATTTCTCAACGACATCCTCGCGCAGAAGGCTGTTACCACCTATTTTGCGGATGGTGAGTATCAAGATGCCCGTGATGGGAAAGACACATTTCCGACCATAACCGGCAGTCTGAAAAAATCGGACTATCTACCTGAATCGCGCTCTGACATCTTCACCATCACACTTGCTGCGAAGGAGGATTTCAAATGACCCTTCGCTCAACTGACTATGCGTTATTGGCCCAGGATTCGTATAAAACGCCTGTCATTAACGAACCTATCAAGCTTGATGGTGTGACTTACAAAGCCATTGACTACATGGATGATCCCAAGACGGGCTTCCAGGCAACGGCGTATAAGAACGTGGCGACTAATGAAATAGTTATCGCGTATCGGGGCACTGAATTTGACAGAGAGCCCAAGCAGGATGGAATGGTTGATGCAGGCATGGCGCTCGATGGCGTCAACGCCCAAACAGCAGATTCGATCGCGTTCACCAAGCGCGTTATGGATCGAGCGACAGTTGATGCGAACCACCATCACTATCCGCTCAACGTAACCGTTACTGGGCACTCGCTCGGTGGAACGCTAGCCGAGATCAATGCCTATAAATTTGGCTTGCACGGAGAAACCTTCAACGCATTTGGTGCGGCAGGCTTGGTCCAAGGCGTGCCTGCCGGTGGCACCCAAGTCATCGACAATGTACGTGCAACTGATGTCGTGAGTTCAGCCAGTGCCCACTTTGGCCTAGTGCGCGTGTTTGCGGTACCCCAGGACATACAAGCGCTCAGCCACGCGGGTTACTCCGATAGCCGCTTGGTGGACGCGTTGATGCCGCAAAGCCCAATCCTAGGCAAGATCCAGGGCGATGCGCATGGCGTAGACAACTTTGTGCCTCAGAGCAAGATGCTGGGTCACTCGATCATGACACCGCAAAATCAGGTCTATGCGCGAGAACATCAGAATATGATTGAGGCCTATCGCGACGATATTAAGACCGCTCGTTCAGTGGCTTTCATTGAATACCAAATAAATAAGCCCGTTATTCTGGCGACCGCCGTGGGCGCGGAGACGGCGATTGAAGATGCAAGAATTGCGGTTAAAGAAGCGGCCCATGCTTATGATGTGGGTAAAGAAAAAGCAGTAGAAGGCTTACACGCGACTGAGCGCGCGGCGCAATACGCCGAACATGAAACGGTGAAGGGGTATCGGGCCAGCGTTGATGCTGCCTCACGCGGCATTGAGGCGACGGTGCATGCTGTGCAATCTGTCGAGCATGAAACTGTTAAGAAGTACGACGCCACCGTCGACGTCACATCGCGCGGCATGGAAGCGACAGTGCATGGAACGCAGTATGTTGCCCATGAAACGGTCAAGGGTTACGACGCCACCGTGGATGTCAGTTCACGGGGCATTGAGGCAACGGCACATGCCGCCGAACACGTTGCAAAAGATGTTTCTCAGAGCACTCAGGCGGGGGCTGCAGCAGTCGGTGAGGCTTATGCCCAGAGGCGCCCAGATAGCTGGTCTGCGCACCCTCCGTTGCTTAATGATGCCGCACATCCCGATCATCGACTGTTTCAGCAAGCCTATGACGGTGTGAAGAAAGTCGATGCCGAACATGGCCGCGTGCCGGATCACCACAGCTTAAACCTGGCCGGCGCTTTGACGGTCGAAGCTAAGGCGAGAGGTTTAAGACAGGTCGACGTAGTCGCTTTGAGCGGGGATGGCGCCAACGCGTTCGCTGTTGAGAAAGATGGCAGGATCGGTTCTACCAGTTTCGCTAAAGTAGACACCATGCAGGCAATCCACACCCCTATCGAGCAAAGCTCGCAACAGATGGTTCAAGTCAATCAGCAGTTGCAGCAGCAGGCTCAACTGCAGCAAATTCAGCAGCAAGCTGCTCAGGTAAACCCGCAGCAAGCCAGTCCCGGAATGGCGCGCTAGTTGGCGCATCGATATCCAGTCCAAGCACTATTTGGTCATTACGGCAGCGTCTGCCGGAAGGTTCAGTGAGAACGCTTGCATTGGTCGCCGCAGTGCGGAACTTAGGTGTTCTGCATTTCAGCTCAGCTCTTGCGACAGCCCCTGAACTCACCCGTTCGCGACGAGCATAAGCCTCGACTTACAGGTACGTGGGGTTGACGACCCAGTGTATGAAGTCAGCTCAGATGTTCGCTATGTATGGACGCATGGATATGGCGCAAGCGCAGGATTTCTAGGGATGGTCTGATTAACCCGCATTCGTAATCGCCCTCCTTTTGCCGCTTGACGCATTGCTTCGGTGAGCCCCAGCCGCGCAAGTACCCGGCGACTTCTAGCCCCACTTGGCCGCTTACTGCTGCCACGATGCGCCAGTCATGCGCACCTATTCTTTCTTTTTCCAGCAGATAACGGCTGGTCATCCACCGATTGCTCAGCGCACACAGCGTCAGCACCACGCGCCGTTTTTGGTTAAGCCACGATAGCGCGCCTTGAGGTGGCCGTGTTGCCGTTTTCTCACACGTTACCTGACATCTAACGACTCTTCATGGGTGTGATCTTCACGGCAGCAGATACTGGCTTGCAGCACGGTGGAAAAGCGATTGGGCAATCTATTTCTCTCGTCGGCTCTCGTACGAGCTGGCCTATTCTGAATTCGCTCCTTGTCATATGGTCGCAGGACTCTAATTTTCTGAACTCGCGTCTGGCCTTTATCTCTTCCAGCAAGTAATACTCGACGGGTGGACTCGCTTGGCGCCTGAGTGCGCGTATCGATCTTATTGAAGGGGACATCATGAAGACGCGTCGCGATTTTCTGGCTCAGGCACCACTGGGCTTGCTGGGTCTGGCTGTGGCATCGCGTATCGAGGCGAAGGGCGCTGACGATGTGAAGCCGCCGCCGGGCACGCCCGGCGCGTTCAATACCGCGCCGGCGGTTGGCCCCGAGGTCACGCCGGCCACGTTTGCCGAGGCGGAGAAGCTGGAGCAGGTGACGCTCACCCCGGCACAGCGCGCGATGGCGGCGGCGAACTGGCGCACGTCGATGGCGAGCATGCTCGAGCGACGCACGGGCCCGCGCAAGGTCGCGCTGCCGGACAACCTGCCGCCGGCCACGGTGTGGAATCCGACGCTGCCCGGCCATACCTCCGGCCCGGCGAAGGATCGTTTCTCGCCGAGCCAGCGCAACCCCGGTCCGCTGCCGGCGAAGGACGAGGACATCGCCTTTGCGCCGGTGACGCACCTGTCGTACTGGGTGCGCACGCGCCAGCTCAGTTCGACCCGGCTGACCCAGATTTATCTCGCGCGCATCAAGCGATTCGATCCGCAGCTGCGCTGCATCATCACCTTGCTGGAGACGCAGGCGCTGGCCCAGGCTGCGCAGGCCGATCGGGAGATCGCGGCAGGCAAGTACCGCGGGCCGCTGCACGGCATTCCGTTTGGCGTGAAGGATCTGCTCGACACCGCAGGCATTCGCACGACCTACGGCGCCGAACCGTTCCGCGATCGCGTGCCGACGGAAGACGCCACCGTGGTCAAGCGCCTGTACGACGCGGGCGCGGTATTGATCGCCAAGCTCAGCATGGGCGCGCTGGCGCTCAACGACATCTGGTTCGGCGGCCAGACCATGAACCCTTGGCTGCCGCAGGAAGGCGCGTCCGGTTCCAGCGCCGGGCCGGGCTCCGCCACAGCGGCCGGGCTGGTCGGTTTTTCCATCGGCAGTGAAACCGGCGGCAGCATCGTCAGTCCGTCGATGCGCTGCGGCGTCACCGGACTGCGCCCGACCTACGGACGCGTGCCGCGCACCGGCGCGATGACGCTGTGCTGGAGCCTGGACAAACTCGGCGCCATGACTCGCTCGGTCGAGGACACCATGCTGGTGCTGCATGCCATCAGCGGGCCGGATGGCATCGACGTGGCCGGCGTGCCCAGCCATCTGGCTTACGATGCCGGCGCCTCGGTCAAGGGCCTCAAGGTCGGCTACTTTCCGAAATGGATGAAGGAAGACCCGGCCACCGACGTCGACCGCGCCTCGCTCGAAGCGATGCGCAAGCTCGGTATGGTGCCGACCGAAGTCAGCCTGCCGGACTGGCCGTACGATTCGCTCAATCTCATTCTGTTTGCCGAGTCGGCTGCCGCCTTTGAAGAGCTCACGCTCAGCGGCAAGGCCGACGAGCTCAGCATGCAGGTGCCGGACGCATGGCCCAACCTGTTTCGCGAATCGCGCTTTCTGTCAGCGGTGGATTTCGTGCAAGCCGACCGGCTGCGCCGCAAGGTCGCCCTCGAAATGGCTCGCGTGATGGCCACCGTCGACCTGCTGCTGGTGCCGTCCCTGCGCGATGAGATGCTGGTGATCAGCAACAACACCGGCCATCCGTCGCTGACCCTGCGCACCGGTTTCGTCGAGGTATCCCAGGCGCGCAGCGACTGGGCACCCGATCCCAAGCATCCGCTGCCCACCTTTTCGCCACCGCGCCGCGTGCCCTACGGCGTGACCTTGATTGGACGTCTATTTGAGGAAGGCACGATAGCCCAGGCCGGCGTGGCGCTGGAGCAGGCAATGGGTGTGGCCAATGAGCGGCCACCAGGGTTTTGAGGCGGCGTTTGCCGGCACGATAGCCGTCCCGGCAAACTCAAGCGGCATGTGCGACAAGCCGCGGTGTTGCCGAGGTGGCATGACCTTATGAGGTTGAATTCCTTCGTCCTCGCGGAAACCTGATTCGATGCTCAAGTTCCCGCGTCGACTGCTTCTGGGCATCCTGTTGCTCGCGCTTATTTGCACTGGCTGCGCATCCTTGCCACACGCTCATTCGCCGGTGCGCGTCTTGTTTGTCGGCAACAGCCTGACGTATGTGGGCAACCTTCCGGCCGTGCTCGATGCGCTTGGCTCAGCCCAGGGTCACCCGATGCAGAGCGACATGATTGTCGAAGGTGGTGCGACGCTGTCTCAGCGTGTGGCGGACGGTTCGGTGGCGCGCGCGCTGGCGGAAAAGCACTATGACTACGTCGTGCTGCAGGAGCGGGGCGGGGATGCTATCTGTTCGTCATCCAGGCCGGACTATTGCCCGGCGGCCGAAGCAGCCCTGGGCTCGCTGGCGCAGCTTGCGCAGTCGCGTAACGCCACGCCGATTCTGCTGGGTACGTATCAGTCGGCTCCGCCGATATCGAAGTTGCTGGTTGAAACCGAGGCCGCTGCGGCAAAGCGCCTGTCCATCGCGCATGTTTCGGTGTCCGAGCGAGTGCGTGCCGCTTCCGCGTTTGCGCCGAGCGCTAACTGGTTTTATTCCGACGGCGGGCATCCGGGGCACGATCTGATCCTGCTGGAGTCCGTGCTTCTCTATCGCCAGCTGTTCGGTCGCCTTCCAGAAGCCTCTTCCTTTTCGGTCGACGCTCCAATGTTTACGCCGCACTCCAAATTCTCCGCGCCGTCGCCGACGAGTCGTGCCATCGTTTCCAAAGATATTCAGCCGTCTTACGTCTACTCCGCGGATCGAGTCGTTACCGCGCTGGCTATCGCGAAAGGAGCATCACGGTAAGATGGTGTCGCCGCGTGATGCGACCGTGCGTGCACGGTGAGTCATGGATAACTCGCACTGAGGTTTCGCAGGCATGAAAACAAAAGGGATGCGACATTGGGAAAAGGCGCGGGCCGGCGGCATGATGCGTTTCGTGCTGCTCAGGGGTGTGCTGTCCTATGGCCTGACCATGTTTATCGTGATGACGTTTATCGTCCATCGCGATGATCTGAGCGCACGGTTTATCGCGATATCTGCCGGGCTGTGGCTGGTCGGCGGCGCCGTGTTCGGCCTGCTGACGTGGTTTTTGATGGAGCGGATTTACCGCAGGTTTGTGCCGAAAATCATGGCCTGATCGGTTGCCGGGTTTCGCGCGGCGGCGCTTCCTGTGCAAATAACGGCGAGTTGCCGATTACCAGTGATAGACGAACGCCAGCGCTTCGGAGATCTGCGTCGCTGAGCCGAATCGCGTGACCAGCGGGCTGTCTGCGGCGTTGCCGAGCAGGCGGCCGTAGGTCAGTGCCAGTGCCACCCCGGTGTGCTGGCTGGTCGGCACGAAGATGTCGTACTCCAGATTGGCGAGTTGGCTGCCTCTGCCAGGATGCCAGGGCGGCACATCCAACAGACTCGCTTGGGTCGGCGTAATGCCAAAGAAGCGGTTCATCGCCGATCCATTCATCGCCTGCCAGCGCACCTGCAGCGAGTGCTCGATCAGCCATATTTTGGGTAGATCCCATTCGGCGTAGACGTTGAGGTACTCACCGGCTCCGTTGGTGTCATGGCTGAGGTTGGTGCCCACATCGATCTGGCTGGTGAGCTGCCACTCCAGATAGCCACCCACGGTCAGGCGCGGCGACAGCGGATTGAGCTTTTCGCGCAGCCTTGCGTCGAGATCCTCCGTATCGCGGCCCCACTGGTAATCGCCAAAAAAGCCGCCGTGCAGCACGCTGCCGCCAATCAGATCCACCTGCAGTCCGTCGAGCGTCGACAGGCTGACGTGATCCGGCCACTCGAAGTCGACGTAGGGGATCAGCTCATTGCGATGCGATTTCGCGCCCGGAAAACTCGGCAGTCGCTCTATACCTGCGCCCAGCGCCAGGGTGATCGCGCTCGGATCAGGCGTCGCATCATCGCCCGTATCGGCGATGCTGGCAGGCGACCAGGTCAGTGCTGCCAGCAGGCAACTGGACAGCAAGCAGGCGGAAAGCTGAACGCGGCGAAAGGGGGAATGCGGCGGCTGCGAATCGGGCGAAGCGAATAAAGACACGTCGGGGAGGCATACGGGACAGGGGTTGGGCAAGCATAGGCGATCTGGTCGTGAACGCGGATGCATGCCGCGACACCCCCTGGACACGTTTCGTTAAGTTTATGAGAAAGGGGGCCGAAAGGGAGACTTTTTATCCTTCACACATAATCTACAAGAGTAACGAGCCGATGCCCCTGTCCAACTGGACCATCCTGTGCGATTTCGACGGCACCATTTCCGTTGAGGACGTCATTGACTCGCTGCTCGACCGCTTCGGCAGGCCGGGCTGGGAAGTGCTGGAGCAGGACTGGCGCGCGGGTCGCATCGGTTCGCGCGAGTGCATGTCCGGCCAGGTGGATCTGCTGAAGATGACCCGCGACGAGCTGGATGTGCATCTGGCCGGTTTGTGGATCGATCACGCGTTTCCGGGCTTTGTGGCCAAAGCGCGCGCGCTCAATGTGCCGATCCGCGTGGTCAGCGACGGTCTGGATTATGCAATCCACAAGATTCTCGGCCGCTACGGGCTGGACGATCTGCCGCTGGCCGCCAACCACCTGGCCCCGGCGCCGCCGCCGAAGCAGTGGCAGCTGACCTCGCCGTTCCAGGCGGCCGGCTGCCGCAGCGGCACCTGCAAGTGCGCCTGCGTGGCCCAGGCTCGGGCTGCTGGCCCGGGTACGAAAACCTTGCTGATCGGCGACGGCGCGTCGGATTTTTGCGCGGCGGATCGGGTTGACTTCGTGTTTGCCAAGCATCGCCTGATCGAACACTGCCGCGCTGCCGGCATTCCGTATGCGCCGATCACCGGCTTCGAGGACGCGCTGGATCTGCTGCCGCGACTCCTGGATGGCAGCCTGCTGGAAGATCATGCGCCGCAGCCTGCGCTCAGCGTGCCTTACTGATCCGGCAAGCCTACGAAACTGGCTGAACTTCTGTACCGATACACCTTCTAAATATTTCCCCCCTGAATTCTCACGGACTCTCCGCCCATGAACGCATTCGACAAGAACGCCCAGATCGTGATCGACGACGCCCAGCTGCTGGCCGACGAGGCCAAGTACAGCTCGTTCGGCGATACCGTGCATTACGTTGATCCGCCGAAGATTTTCCGCGGCTGCGAAGGCAGCTACATGTTCGATACCGAGGGCACGCCGTTCCTCGATCTGCAGATGTGGTACTCGGCGGTCAACTTCGGCTACGCCAACAAGCGCCTCAACAATGTGCTGAAGAACCAGATCGACCTGCTGCCTCAGGTGGCCAGCCAGTATCTGCACCAGACCCGCATCGAGCTGGCCAAGACCATTGCCGTCGACGCGAAAAAGAAATTCGGTCTGGACGGTCGCGTGCATTTCAACGTCGGCGGCGCGCAGGCCATCGAGGATTCGCTGAAGGTCGTGCGCAACGCCTGCAACGGCAAGAGCCTGATGTTCGCCTTCGAAGGTGGCTACCACGGCCGCACGCTGGGCGCCTCGTCGATCACGTCTAGCTACCGCTACCGCCGCCGCTTCGGCCACTTCGGCGAACGCGCGATGTTCCTGCCGTTTCCGTATCCGTTCCGCCGTCCGAAGGGCATGACGCCGGAAGAGTACTCCGACAGCTGCGTGCGTCAGTTCGAGCGCCTGTTCGAAACCGAATACAACGGCGTGTGGGATCCGAAGACCAACCAGTGCGAATACGCCGCGTTCTACGTCGAGCCGATCCAGGGCACCGGCGGTTACGTGATTCCGCCGCCGGGTTTCTTCAAGGGCCTGAAGAAGGTGCTGGACAAGTACGGCATCCTGATGGTGTCCGATGAAATCCAGATGGGTTTCTGGCGCACCGGCAAGCTGTGGTCGATCGAAAACTTCGGCGTGACGCCGGATATCGTGGTGTTCGGCAAGGCGCTCACCAACGGCCTGAATCCGCTGTCCGGCCTGTGGGCGCGCGAAGAGCTGATCAACCCGACCATCTTCCCGCCGGGCTCGACCCATTCCACGTTCAACTCCAACCCGCTGGGCACCTCGCTGGGTCTGGAAGTGATCAAGATGGGTTACGAGCTGGACTACGAGACCACCGTGCCGCAGAAGGGCGCCCACTTCCTCGACGGTCTGCGCGACCTGCAGAAGCGTCACAAGGAAATCGGCGATGTCGACGGCCTGGGCCTGGCCCTGCGTGCGGAAATCTGCACGGACGACGGCTTCACCCCGAACAAGGCGCTGCTCGACAAGATGGTCGACATCGGCCTGGCCGGTGATCTGGAGCACAACGGCAAGAAGATCGGCCTCGTGCTGGACGTGGGCGGCTGGTACAAGAACGTGATCACGTTCGCGCCGTCGCTCAACATCACCCACGAAGAGATCGACCTGGCCATTTCCCTGCTCGATCAGCTGCTGACCAAAGCCAAGAAGGGCTGATGTCCGAGGCGCGCACCACGCGCGCAAAAAGAACCCGGCGATCACTCGCCGGGTTCTTTTGTTTGTCGCGTCAAAAAAGCGCGTCAGGGCGCCCGTTTAACCGCCAGCACCGCGTTGAGCCCGCCGAAAGCGAAAGAGTTGCTGAGCGCGGCGCGCACCGGCATCTCACGGGCCACGTTGGGCACGATATCCAGGTCGCACGCCGGATCGGCCTGATCGAAATTGGCGGTCGGCGGCACGATGCCGTAGCGGATCGCGTTGACCACCGCCACCAGCTCCAGCGCGCCCGAGGCACCAAGGGCGTGGCCGTGCATGGACTTGGTGGACGATACGGCGAGGCGGTCGGCATGCGCGCCGAAGGTGAGGCGAATGGCCTTGGTTTCGGTCGCGTCGTTAGCCTGCGTGCCGGTGCCGTGGGCGTTGATGTAGTCGACATCTTCCGGCGCCAGGCCGGCTTCGTTGAGCGCCTGCGTCATCGCCGAGGCAGCACCGTGGGCGCTGGGCATCACGATGTCGGTGGCGTCGGCGGTCATGCCGCCACCGGCCAGTTCGGCAAGAATCGTCGCGCCGCGCGCCTGCGCGTGCTCAAGCGACTCAAGCACAAAGATGCCGGCACCTTCGCCAAGCACCAGGCCGCGTCGGTTGATGCTGAAAGGGCGGCAGGTGTCGTCGGCCAGTACGCGCATGGCCTCCCATCCGCGCAGCACGACGTAGCTGATGCATGCTTCCGTGCCGCCGGTGATGGCGGTGTCGGCCAGGCCGTAGCGAATCATCTGCGCCGCCTGGATGATGGCGTGGTTGGCCGACGCGCAGGCACTGGCCACGGCAAAGGTCGGGCCGCGCAGTCCATACTTGATGCTGATCTGGCTGGCCGAAGCGTTGGTCATCACCCGCACGATGCTCAACGGGTGAACGCGTGTGGCGTTTTCGGCATACAGGCGTCGACTCTGTTCGTCCTGGGTAGTTTCGCCACCGACGCCGGTGCCGACGATCACCGCCGTGCGCGCCCCGACCTCCGTGTGGCTGAAATCCAGGCCGGACTGCAGGATGGCCTCGTCGGCCGCGTGCAGCGCGAACTCCGAGGTGCGATCGAGCTGCGTCAGGGTGCGCTCGTCGATACCGGTCGCGGGGTCAAAACTTTCGGGCACCTGCGCCGCGACCTTTACGCGTACCCGTGCCGCGTCCTGATGGCGCAGCGGTGCGATGCCGCTGCGGCCTTCGCGCAGGCCTTGCCACAAGGCATCGGCACCGACGCCCAGCGCGCTGATGGCACCCATGCCGGTAATCACGACACGGCGCGTGGAAACATTGGGCATTACTTGCTTCCTTCGCCAGCCGCTTTGCCATCGAGGGCGGTTTGCACCGCATCGACCAGGCTCTGCGCCGTGTCCTTGTCGAAGTTGGCGCCCTGCTGGTCGGGGAAGGTGACGTCGAAATGCTCCTCGATGTCGAAGATCAGCTCGATGGCATCCAGCGATTCGATACCCAGATCCTTCAGCGTCGATTCGGGCGTGATGGCGGTTATATCAATCTTGGCCTGCTTGGCGATGATCTCGAACACCTGCTGCTGGGTCGACTCGTTCATGGCGCGTGGTTTCCTGGTGGCAAACAACAACGTGACTGATTCAAACCGGACGTAGTCGAATGGAATATTCGATCCGGATGTACTCAAACATTTTCGTCTCATTAGTTTAGGCACTATCGCTTGCATATGTCTTTCATTGCCCAACTCGAGCCGGACGCCCTGCTGACGCACTTCATGAGCCACCCGCCGATCGGGTTTGGCGTGGAGATGTCGCCGCAGGGCATGCCGTGCTTTGTGGCCCCGTTCGATTTGCTGACCACCGCAGACGACGATCTGCGTCGGCGCGTGGCTGCGCTGCCGCTGTATCGCTGGTGGGGCCGGGCGCTGCGCTGGCGCACGCGTTTTGCCGGCACCACCGTATCGGAATATGCGCCGCTGCCGCGCAACGTGTCGCCTGTCGCGCTGGCGCAGGGTCTCAAGGCCGCCTACGCAAGCGACTGCAAGCTGCTTATCGTCAAGGACATCGCGCAGGATTCGCCGCTGCTCAGCGATGCGGACAACGCCCAGGCCAGCGCCTTCGCCAGCGCCTGCGAGGCGGAGGGTTACGTGCTGCTGGAAGGACAGGCGCTGGCCTGGGTGCCGATCGATTTCGCCAGCGGCGACGAATACCTGTCGCGGCTTTCATCGGGTCGGCGAAAAAACATCCGCCGCAAATTGCGTTCGCGCGCCGATCTGGATATCGAAATCGTGCGCACGGGCGATGCGCGATTCGACGACGAGGCCACGCTGCGCGCGTTCTACACGCTGTTCGACAATGTCTACGCGCAAAGTGAAATCCACTTCGATCGCCTCAGCGAAGATTTTTTTCGCGCCCTTTTGCGCGATGCACAAAGCAACGGTGTAGTGTTCGTCTATCGCCATGCGGGCCAGATGATCGGCTGGAACCTCTGTTATGAAGAGGGCGGCAAGCTGATCGACAAGTACATCGGCTTCGCCTACCCGCAGGCGCGCGAGCACAACCTGTATTTTGTGAGCTGGATGCACAACCTCGACTACGCGCGGCAACGCGGTCTCACCCATTATGTGGCCGGCTGGACCGACCCGCAGGTGAAATCGTTCCTCGGTGCGCGCATGACGTTTACGCGCCACGCGGTGTATGCGCGAAACCCGCTGCTGCGCGCGCTGCTGCGCCGGCTCGGCAGTCATTTTGAAAGCGATCGCCAATGGCAGGCTGCGACGGAGGCCGCTGATGCACAGTCTTGATCATCGCCCCGTGGTGCTCGATATCGACCGTTCGGTCGGCCCGCTGCCGCAGCGGCTGGTGCTGCCGCTGGAACACTGGCAGGAGTCGATTCGCTTCGGCTGCTCGCTCGCGACCATGCAACGCTTTCGCACCATGCTCGACGAGCTGCTGCCGCAGCAGTACGGCACGGTGTTCATGGGCAGCGGCGATTTCCATCACCTGAGCTGGCCGCTGATCGAGCGCCTGCAGACCGAGCAATCCATCCAGGTCGTGGTGCTGGACAACCATCCGGACAACATGCGCTTTCCGTTCGGCGTGCACTGCGGCTCGTGGGTGCGCCGCGTGGCGATGCTGCCGTCGGTGAGCCACGTGCACGTGCTCGGCATCACCTCGGCGGACATCGGCGCCGGGCACGCGTGGGAGAATTACCTCACGCCGCTGAAGCAGGGCAAGCTCACCTACTGGAACATCGGCGTGGATACGGGCTGGGCGCGCAAGCTCGGCATTGCCAGGGCGTTTCGCGGCTTCGATACGCCCGAAGCGATGGTCGACGCGTTTGTCGAGCTGCAGCGCACGCAGGCGCTCCCCAGCTACCTGTCGATCGACAAGGACGCCTTCGCGCCCAACGTGGCACACACCAACTGGGATCAGGGCAAGCTGCAGGTCGATCACGCGCTGGCGATCATCGACAGCCTGCGCAACGGCCTGGTTGGCAGCGACATCAACGGCGAGGTGTCGCACTATCGCTACAAAACCTGGTGGAAGCGCCGTCTTTCCGCGATGGACGATCAGCCGGAAATCGATCCGGCCATGCTCGCCGAGTGGCAGGCGCAGCAGCATGCGCTGAACCTGCAGCTGCTCGAAGGCATCGGCGCGCGCTCGAACTGAGATCGATGCTCAGGCGACGATGGTTTCCAGCGTGCGGCAGATCGTTTCGAAATCGTCGTCGGTCACCCACAGGCTGTTGCTGATGCTGAGGCTGCGCCCGGCAAAGTCCCGCGCGTTCGGCACATCCTGGCGCGGCACGATATTGGCGAGATAGGCGTAATCGGGCAACGCATCGATATACAGGCGGCTGACGCCGAGCCCCGCCTGCCACAGCTGGAACATTGCTGCGTCCCGCCGGGTCTGGTCCGGCAGCAGCAGCAGAAGGAACGGCCAGGTGCCGTTTTCGCCGGGCGCATCATCAAGCACGTCGATGCCGCTGATCTGACGCAGCCGCGGCAGCCGTCGTTTGGCCTGTGCGGTGAGCTGATCGATAAACGCCGGCAGCCGCGCGGCGGCATGTGCGCCGATCGCCTGGCGCCAGCGGCCAACCTTGTGCAAGGGGACGGTCAGCGGGAAGTCGTCGCCGACGGCGCCGACCGGGTCGCCCCGGCGCAGCGCGCGGCGCAGCGGCTCGCCGTAAGCCATGCGCAAACCGCTGGGGCGATACAGCGCGGCATAACCCAGCAGCTCGACGGTGCGGCGAAGCTCCCAGCCGAGGCGGCGGGGCACGATGCGTTTGGACGTCTGTTTGAGATGCTCGCGCAGCGATGGATCGCGTGACAGCAGCAGGCCGCCTTCATAAATCGACAGCCCTTTGCCGGCGGCGAGGCTGAAGAAACCGACGTCGCCGGTGAGGCCGATGCTCGTTCCGTTGATACGACCGCCGAGCGTCTGCGCCGCGTCTTCGATCACATAGGCGCCGACCTGGTGCGCGACGGCAACGGCGTCAGCAACATCGGCAATGCGCCCGCCCAGATGCGTGGGGATGATGGCCAGCGTGTGTTCGTCGCACACGGCGCGCAGCGCGGCCGGGTCCAGATCGAAATGGCCGGCGCGCACGTCGCACAGCTGCAGTTCCAGCCCGGCCTGGTGCACGGCGATGGCGACCAGCGGGCAGGTAAACGCCGGCACCACGACGCGACGGCGCTGCGGCTGCAGCTCGCGCAGCGCGATCAGGGTGACCAGCAGGCAGGCGGTGCCGGAACATTCCAGCTGTAGCGCCGGCACATCGATCTGGACGGCTATATCGGCGGCAAGCGTCGCACGTCCCGGCCGCAGATCGGCGAGCGTCAGCGGTAGCCCGGCGGTGGGCGGCAATTCCTGGGGGCGAGTCGGCAGCATGCGGGCAGGGTAGCGCGCGAGCTCAGCGGCGTGTGGCCGAGTCGACTTCCTCGGGCTCGGGCACATGCTCATGGCTTTCGGCAAAGCCGAGACAGACGATGCCGGCGAGAATCGCCAGCGCGCCCAGCACGCGTCCCAGCGTAAGGTGTTCGTTGAACAGCCAGACCGACAGCAGCATCACCGACACCACTTCCAGATGCGAGGCGGCAAACGCGGGGCCGATAGGCGCGTGCTTGAGCAGGGTCATCCAGGTGAAAAACGCGCCGACGTAGCCGATCACGGCGCCGTATACCCACGGGTGAGCGAAGATGCGCAGCAGCCACGCCACGCTGGCCTCGACCGGCAGCGCATGCTCGCCGGCGTATTTGAAGCTGATCGCGCCGACGCTGTCGAACAGCATCAGCAGCGCAAAGCCGATCAGATAAAACATGCCGCGCCTCATCCCACCGCTCCGACGATCGCCACGCCCAGGGTCACCAGCAAAATGCCGCTCAGGCGCAGGCGCGTGAGCTTTTCGCCGAACAGAAAGTGGCCGGCCACCATGATCGCGACGATGTTGATCGAACCGAGCAGGATCGCTTCGGACAGCGGCAGCAGCGACAGAAAGGCGATCCAGATCAGGAACTCGACCACATAACTGCCGATGCCGATCCAGATCCACGGGCGCCGGGCCATGTAGATCCATCGCGCCAGACCATCGCCGGCGGCCTCATCACCGGCGGCCGCCTTGAACGCCAGCTGGCCGACAGTATCGATGATCACGTTGAGCAGCCACAGCGTGGCGATCAACGGAGTGATGGGCGTGGAGACCGGCATGTGTGAGTGACGGTCAGGCCGCGACGCAGGGCGCGGTTTCGCCGGCGGCGATGGCTTCGAAAAAAGCGGCCGAGCGCTCGATCAGCGTGCGCCGTTCCTTGTCGATGGTGATCATGTGGTAGCTGTCCTTGAGCAGCAGCAGCTCGACCGGCGCGCTGACTTCGCGCATCACCAGCTCGGCGTTTTTCACGCTGGCCACGTCGTCTTCGCTGGCATGTGC
>CBAAAD010000014.1:0-16447 GCA_964658785.1 uncultured Methylobacterium sp. | reverse complement strand
GCTGTCGCGGCGATCGGCTCGGACAGCCTGGGCTCGATCCGCATTCCGGCCAGCTATTGTGGCGTGTACGCGCTCAAGCCCACGCACGGCGAAATATCGGCGCGCGGCCTTGTGCCTGCCGCGCGCCGGCTCGACGCGGTCGGACTGCTGGCGCGCGGCGTGGACGATCTCACCGTGCTGCTGCAGGTGCTGGCCGGATACGACGCCGACGACGCGCGCTCGCGCCGACGGCGCGTGGCATTCGCGCTGCCGGACTGGGAGCCGGGCAATCTTCGCGCGGGCTTTGTGCCCGACTTGGCTGCGGTCGGCGTGCAGCCGGAGGTTATCGAGGTATTCGAAGCGGCCATGGCCAAGCTGCCGCATGCGCTGGGCGATCGGCGCACGGTGGATTTCGACGACTGGGATTTCGCGCGCACGCGTCGCGCTGGCCTGCTGTTGATGGAGGCCGAGATGCTCGGCACGTTCGCAGCCGATCTGGCCGATACGGAGCATCCCGTATCGCCGCGCTTCCGCGACATGCTCGGCTACGCCGCACGCAAGAGTGCCGCCGACTATGCCGTCGCCGATCGCGTGCTCGATGCCGCTACGCTAAAGATGCGCCGGCTGTTCGCTCAGGTCGACGTGCTGATTCTGCCCACCACCTCGCAGGGCGCCTTTCCGCTCGATGGCCCGGTACCCGATTCGCAGGCGGACCTCACCAGTTTTGCCAGCCTTGCCGGCTGCCCTTCGATCAGCCTGCCGATGGGAACGCTGCCCGACGGCATGCCGATCGGTCTGCAGCTGATCGGCGCGCGTGGTTCGGATCTCAGGCTGCTGGAGCTGGCATCCGTTTGTGCCGCGACACTCGACGCCGAGCCGGTGTATCCGGTGATCGCCTGATTCGGTGCGAATGGAAACCGGCAGCCTTTTGCAGACGTCCGACTGGCAGTACCTGGATTTGGCTGGTGCCGACATCGCGCTGTATCCGACGTGGCTGTCGCCGCATGAGGCGGATGCGCTGCAGGCCGACCTTTTGCAAACGGTCCACTGGAAAATCCATCATATAAAGATGTTCGGTCGTGAGATCGCCTCGCCGCGGCTGAGCTGCTGGATCGGCGATCCGGGTACGAGCTACACCTACTCGCGCACCCGGTTTGAACCGCGGCCATGGCCCGAGTCGCTGCTGAGGTTACGTCGCCGTCTCGAGCACGACTGCCACGCGCCATTCAATAGCGTGCTGGCCAATCTTTACCGTGATGGCAACGACTCCATGGGCTGGCATAGCGACGATGAGCCCGAGCTGGGCGCGCAACCGGTGATCGCTTCGCTAAGCCTGGGTGCGACGCGATCCTTCCGCCTTCGTCGCAAGCTGCCGCGCGGAACGCGTGCTCAGGCAGCCGATATGCAGACGCTGCCGCTAACCCACGGGAGCCTGCTGCGCATGGCTGGCGAGACGCAGCAGCTTTATCGCCACGAGGTACCAAAGGCCAAGGGCGTGGTCAGCGAGCGGATCAATCTGACTTTTCGCTGGGTCGAACCGTCGCGCGACTGACGACGGTGCATGGTCGGAATGTCTACGGCAGCCGGCCGTCGCTTGGATTGCCTCGAGCTGGCGGCAATAATGGGCGACTTTCCCGCAGGCTGCCGTGATGACCGACAAGACCATACTCAATGCCACCCATCGCGCGCTGGGCGCCCGCATGGTCGACTTCGGCGGCTGGGACATGCCGATCAACTACGGCTCGCAGATCGAGGAGCATCACGCGGTGCGCCGCGATGCGGGGATGTTCGACGTGTCGCATATGACCGTGATCGACCTGCACGGTGCGCGCACGCGCGACTTTCTGCGCCATCTGCTGGCCAACAGCGTGGACAAGCTGAAGGTCACCGGCAAGGCGTTGTACTCGTGCATGCTCAATGAGCGCGGTGGCGTGATTGACGACCTTATCGTGTACTTCTTCGACGAGTCGCATTTTCGGCTGGTGGTCAACGCCGCCACTCGTGCCAAGGATATGGCCTGGATCGAGCAGCAGGCCAAAGCGTTCGAGGTCGAAGTAAAAGAGCGCCCCGAGTTCGCGATGATCGCCGTGCAGGGTCCCCATGCGCGCGCCAAGGTGGTTGGACTGCTGCTTGAGGCCGATCGCCCGCGCATCGAAAAGCTGGGCAAGTTTTCGTCGGCCGCCGCGCAGGGTCCGCATGGCATGCCGCTTTTTATCGCGCGCACCGGCTATACCGGCGAGGACGGGTTCGAGATCATCGTGCCGGAGGAACATGCAGTCGCTTTATGGCAGGCGCTTGCCTCTGCCGGCGTCGCGCCCGCAGGGCTCGGCGCGCGCGACACGCTGCGCCTGGAAGCCGGCATGAACCTCTACGGCCAGGACATGGACGAAGACGTTCTGCCATGGGAGGCCAATCTTGCGTGGACCATTGCGCTGGACGAAGGACGCGACTTCATCGGCCGGGCGGCGCTTGAGGCACAGAAATTGGCAGGCGTGCCGCGCGTGATGGTCGGGCTCGTGCTGGACGACAAGGGTGTGCTGCGGCACGGCCAGAAGGTCCTTACCGCGCAGGGCGAGGGCGAGATCCTCTCCGGCAGCTTTGCCCCAACGCTCAACAAGGCCGTAGCCTTTGCGCGCATACCTGCCGGTGAGCCCGGCGACATTCGCGTGGATATTCGCGGCCGCGAGGTGCCGGTGCGCCTGGTGAAGTATCCCTTCGTGCGTGACGGCAAGCCTTGCGCAGGCATCTGACATTCACGGGCGTCGCATTTCAGTCGCGGTACGTTTTGCGCTGAGCCGGATACGGCTAGAATTCACCCATCAACCTGCCAACAACCACTGGACCCGATCATGAGCGAGATTCCTGGCGATCTGAAATTCCTCAAGTCCCACGAGTGGGCCCGCGTCGAAGACGATGGCCTGGTTCGCGTGGGCATCTCCGACCATGCCCAGAGCCAGCTTGGCGATCTGGTCTACGTCGAACTCCCGGAAGTCGGCTCCGACGTCAAGGCCGGCACCGGCGCCGCGGTGGTCGAGTCAGTGAAGGCCGCGTCGGACATCTATTCGCCGATCTCCGGCGAGGTGGTGGAGATCAACGAGATCCTCAGCGACAAGCCCGAAACCATCAACGAAGACGCCTACGGCGACGGCTGGATCTTTCTGGTTCGCCCCAGCGATCGCGCCGAACTCGATGAACTGCTCGATGCCAACGAATACGAAGAGCTGGTCGAGAACGAAGACCACTGAAACGTCGCTATGGCGTCAACGATCAACGGCCGCTTTTGCGGCCGTTGATGTTTTGGAGGATCGTTTTCGACGCGCGTCAAAAATGCACGTCGTCGCAGGGTTTTGAAAAGCCAGTGAGCGACTGTCGTTCGACCGGGCCATTCGCCGAACCGAAAAAAACTGACGACGCTTTTTTGAAAAACTTCGGGCCATGATCTTCGTCGCCGGATCGATCTTCGGGAAGACCAATTGCGAAAGAGTCCAACGAAAAATTTTGGTCGCCGCGAAAAATGGAGCACGCTTCGGTCACCTCGACGCGGCAGCTTCGGGATGATCGTCGAGGGCGGGAAGGGATTTTTTTTGGCGATTGGAAAATATATTTTTGCAATTTCAGTGGCGTCCCGTTCATGTCCGGAACGACTTTTGGATCATCAAAATCCGTCGCCTTTTTAGAAGGCTTTCAACGGCTCCGCCAACACTTTTTCGATGCCTGATGTCTTGAAACCCTTGTGCAGCAAAGGTTTCAAGAGTTTTGGTATTTTTTCATCATTTTATGTTTGGACGTATGGACGTCCATTCATTGATTGATCGATGGCGGCGAAAGCCTTGGTGTGGCGCGGTTTGAGAGGGTTTCAGAGGGGGTGAAGTCATTTGATTTCATGGCTAAAATCAATTGACAGCTGAAATCTTCAGGGATAGCTTTCGCAACAGATCACGGGGAATGTGCGTTATGGCAACAGCAAAATTCATTAAGCCTTATGTCGAGCACGGTGAAAAGGCAAACGCGGTACGCAAGATCACCGTCTCGATTCCGCTGCATGTTTTGCGGCGGCTTTCGGATTTGCGTACACACCGTCAAGTGAACAACCTTCGGCACGCCACCAACAGCGACTTGCTGGTTGAGGCGTTCCTGCACGCTTTTACTGGGCAACCACTGCCAACTGATGAGGAGCTGAGAAGAACTATGGCCACTGCCAAGAAAACCACCGCAAAGAAACCGGCCGCCAAAAAGGCTGCTAAAAAATCCACTGTGAAAAAGGTTGCCGTCAAGAAGACTGCAGTCAAGAAAGCCGCTGTCAAGAAGGTTGCCGCCAAGAAGCCGGCTGCCAAGAAAGCTGTGAAGAAAGCCGCCGTCAAGAAGCCGGCAGCGAAAAAGGTTGCCGCCAAGAAGCCGGCCGCCAAGAAAGCTGTAAAGAAAGCTGCGCCGGCCAAGGTGGTCAAAGCCACCAAGACCTCCAAGAAGTAAGCAACGCTCTACGTACGCCAATAAAACTAGGTTATCGAGACTTCTCTCCCTGCGGTGCCCAGCGCGGGGAGAGCACTTCGAAAAGATTCGTCCCGGCTTGCCGGGACGCTTCGTTTCCGGGATTTGAAATGATCCGCAGCACTTTTCCGACGGCTTTGTTGCGGGCTGGCCGGCTTTGCTGTCGGGGTGAGAGTCGAATCTTCTTGCGTAGTTCCGCCGGATTATTTCTGGCGATCGGCAAAAGCAGCTGAGATTTGCCGTGCTGCGTCATTGGAGTTACCTTTCACGTATCCGCGCCGCCATCAGTCAGGGGACTGGTCGCTCCTACAGGGGGAAAAAGCGCGGGTATCTATTCGATACTCAGCGAGAGACTATGGATACCCGATTCTTACTCGATACGCGTCGCCGTGCGCGTGGGGCCGCGAAGCCCCTGGCTGTTGCCATTATGTTCGTGCTGGTCATTTTGGTGGTCGGCGCATGGTTTCTGATCATCAAGCCTCACCAGGAGATGATGGCCGAAGATGCGGCCGGTCATCCCTCCTCGCCCGCAGCAACATCCAATAGCGTCGCGCCAGCGCCGCCAGCCAATGTGGCAACCATGGACGTCAACCAGCTGCTGGATGAGGCGCGCAAGGCCATCAACGAGCAGCGTTATCTGGCGCCGGCAGGCAATAATGCGTTCGAGTTCTATCTGAGGGTGCTGGCTAAACAGCCCGGTAATCAGGTGGCGTCCGACGCACTGCGCGAGACCTTCTCCTATGCCGCCACGTCGGCAGAGCAGGTGATCAACGCGCGTGACTTCAACGAGTCTCAGCGCCAGATTGACCTGCTCGCCAAGGCCGACCCGGCCAACTTCACGCTGACGATCCTGCGCTCCAAACTCGACGCGCAGCGCAAGCTTCTGGACAAGCAGCAACAGCAGGTGGTTGATCAGCAGAAAGCGCAGCAGGTAGCGGCGCAGAAGGCGGCCGCAGAGAAAGCCCAGGCCGACAAGCTGGCCGAGCAGCAGAGGATCCAGGCCGCAGAGGCAGCGCAGATCAAGACGCGCCAGGCTCGTCCAGCGCCGCAACCCGTCCAGCAGGCAGTGGCGGCAGCGCCGACGGCTAATGGCGATGGACAGAGTTCCGCAGCGAGCAATGCGGGGAAAACTAGCGATGCTGTTTTGGTGAAAGGCGCAGAACCGGTTTATCCGCAGAGTGCTTTGCGCTCTCATCAAGGTGGTTGGGCAGTGGTGGCCTTTTCCATCGATCCCAATGGGCGAACGAGCGACGTCCATGTCACGAGTTCTCAGCCCAGGCACGTATTTGATCGCGCCGCTGTTGAAGCGGTGACGCGGTATCGCTTTACTCCGGCGATGAAGAATGGTGAAGCGGTCTCGACCACGCGAGAGCAGCGAATCGAGTTCAATCTCTGATCGAAGAAAACAGTGCGGATGTAAAAACGGCGCCGATGGGCGCCGTTTTTTTCATGGCCGCTGCAAGCTAGTGATGTCGGTGCGTCGTATGAGGTTTGCCGCTCTTTTTCGGCGCCGTCGACGGCTCGCCGCTGCCTTCGATTCCCGCCCAGTCGACGTGCGGTAACCCCAGCAGGCCGTCAAACACCATGGGCATCAGTCCGCTCGGTACTGGCCCTGTCGAGTTCCACAGGGTGACGACGCCGGCGTGGTATTTCGGAAAGAAGCCAATCATGGTGCGGTATCCCGCCACCGCACCGGCGTGATAAATCAGCGTTTCGCCGCCGTAGTTGTAAACACGCCAGCCCAGGGCGTAGTAGGCGGATTTCAGCCGCGCGCTGCGCCATGGTGTTGCGCGCAATTCCGTTGGGGTGGCAACGCCGGGCGTATGCAGCACGTCGAGCATGGATGGCGGGAGGACGTCCGGACGTCCGCCCATCTGCGCGATCAGCCACTTCTCCATATCGTGCAGGCTGGCGTTGACGCCGGCGGCCGGGGCCACGCGGTAGTAGGTTTCCGTAGGTTCAAAGGGAATCCAGCCGTTGGCTGAGGGTCGATGCGGCCGTGCCCAGCTCTGGCTGGACTCCAGCGCGGCCAGACCGTAACTCGCGGTGGTCATGCCCAGTGGATAGAAGATGCGCTTGTCGACCAGGCGATAGAAAAAGTCGCCGGTGCGGGCCAGCACGACGTCGCCGATCATGCCGAAGGCCACGTTCTGATAGCCGTAGCACTGGCCGACGCCGCAGGCCATGTCGACTTCGTCCAGCTTGCGTACAAGCTCCTCGTACGGAATCTCGCCTTCGAGCATGCTGTCGTAGGTGTTGCGCGGCAAACCGAGCCGCTGTCCCAGGATGTCGCTCACCGTGGCCTGGGCGCCGGCCTGTGCGTCTTTGAGCTTGAAGTAGGGCAGTACGTCGACCAGTTTGGTGTCCCAGCTGAGCTTGCCATCCTGCACGAGTATCCCGGCAAGCGCGGTGGCAAAGGCCTTGGACAGCGAGGCAAGTCGAAACACGGTGTCGGGCGTAATCGGCGTTTGTGCCGATGCATCGGCATAACCCACCGCACGTTCCATAACCACCTTGTCGTCAATCACTACGGCAGTCACCAGGCCAGCAACCGCATGGCGCTCGGCCAGCCGATCGAGCCAGCGCTGATAATCAGCCAGCGTGTCGTTGACGCGCGCTGCCGGCAGGGACTGCGGCGCCGCCGCGGCGGCGGGTACCTTCGGTAGCGCCACGATAGCGGGCGTGGTAGACATCGCGCGGCTGGCCAATCCGAGCGCGCCGGCGATCAGCAGAATATATTTTTTGTACGACATAAGTCTTTGGCTTTGATGCGGCAAGGAAGCGGTCCGCCAAGGGGAAATGAGGTGATGCGAGCATCACCGTTGATTTCGTTATCTTTTTGATTGTCGTGTACTTCGTGGTGATTCACAACGCACGTACAACTTTCCTTGCGCCCCGGAAAATGTTGCGTTGCCCCTCGTATTGCTGCGTGCCAGAGGCCATGAATCGTGTGCTGCGTAAATGCCGGTCCAAACTGTCAGCGCCTGCACGTGATTGCCGTCCGGCCAACAGCGACGGGCGATGAGCCGGTCGGCTGCTCGCTCTGGGACGGTGTGGGTGAGCTGTGATCGCGCCTTGTTTTGCGCTGCATGGCAGGAACTTCGTCGAGACCGCAATCCGGCGTGTCAGCGACACGCGGGATGGTCGCCGGAGCTGGCAACTGATGGCATGTCCAAACGAGCGCCGCGGGTTTGGTCGGCGCCCACGCTCCATCCGCGGGCACCTTGGATCATTGCCGAAGCACGCCGGGTCAGCTGGTGATATAGCGCTGCAGATGCTCGATCTGCTCGGCCTGTGCATCGATCACGGCCTTGACCAGATCGCCGATCGAGATCACGCCTATCACGGCGTCATTCTGCATGACCGGCAGATGGCGAACGCGGCTGTCGGTACACAGGCGCATGCAGTCGAACACGTCGGTATCCGGACTCACCGTCAGCGGTTCGCTGCGCATGATGTCCGACACCGCCGTCTGTGCTGATGATCGGCCCTGCAGAATGACCTTGCGCGCGTAATCGCGCTCCGACACGATGCCCAGCAGGCGGTCATCGCGCATCACCAGCAGTGCACCCACGCGGTGCTCGGCCATATGCTTGATCGCGTCGAGTACCGGCGCGTCCGGTGCGATGGTGAAGATCGTGCTGCCCTTGCTTTCCAGCAGATGTCTGACCTGATGCATGCCTGGGTCTCCCGCGGGCCCGGACGGGCCGAGTTCCCCAAGTCTACTGCTGCTCAAGCGCCAGTGGGTAGTGGCTTTGAAACCGGGCGGACGCCCGCAGCGTCGCGCTGGCGGCGAGGCATCAGCCTGGCTGCCGCGGGTGGCGCTGCTCTTCGATGAAATACAGCGGTCGCCGCTTGCTTTCCGCGTAGTTGCGCCCGAGGTATTCACCGATCACGCCGAGCGCCAGCAGCTGCACGCCACCGAGAAACAGGATGACCAGCATCAGGGTCGGGTAGCCGCGCACGGCATCACCGTAGAACAGCGCCCGTATCAGCACGAAAAAGCCGTAGACGAAGGCAAAGCCCGCTGACGCGACGCCGACCCATGTCGCCAGCCGCAGCGGCGCGGTCGAAAACGACGTGATGCCCTCAATTGCCAGCTGCGCGAGCCGCCAGTAGTTCCATTTGGTGATGCCGGCCTGCCGAGGTTCGCGCAGGTAACGCACGGCGGTCTGCTTGTAGCCGATCCAGCTGAAAAGGCCTTTCATGAAACGCTGGCGCTCGCGCATTTGACCCAGCGCATCGAGCGCGCGTCGCGAGAGCAGGCGAAAATCGCCAGTGTCTCGCGGTATCGCCGTGTCGGACAGTCGATTCATGCTGCGGTAGAAAGCCGCCGCGGTAAATCGTTTGAAACGGGTTTCTCCCTCTCGCGCACTGCGCGTGGCGTAGACGACGTCGAAACCGGCGCGCCATTGTTCGACCAGCGCCGGGATGAGTTCCGGCGGATCCTGCAGATCCGAATCGATCACCACGGCAGCATCGGCCGTGACGTGATCGAGTCCGGCCGTCATCGCCGCCTCTTTGCCGAAGTTACGAGAAAGTTTGATCCCGCCGGTGCGGGGGTCCTGCGCGACCAGCGTTTCGATGATGGACCAGGTGTCGTCCCTGCTGCCGTCGTCGACGTAAAGCACATCGCAGTCCAGCGAGAGACCGTCGAGCACCTTGCCGAGGCGCCGATGAAAAATCATCAGCACATCCGATTCGTTGTAGGCGGGAACGACGACGGTGAGTTGCGACATGGCGGGTGCCGTGGAAAGGATGCGCCATGCTAACCAAGTGTTGCCGCACAGGCGAATCGGCCGAAGGCAATGATCAGCGCTTCGCGCGCGCCGGCGCGTGCCCTTCGATGTAGCCCGGTCCACCCAATTGCGCCATCTGCTGCTCGATCCAGCCGGCGCGACGCATCACGTAGGCGCTGGGCTGGTCCGCATGCAGTCGGCGAGGGCTGGGCAGCACGGCCGCCAGCCGGGCCGCCTGCGAGGCGCTCAGGCGCGCCGGCGGCGTGTGGAAAAACGCATCGCTGGCTGCGCCCACGCCGTAAACGCCGTTGCCCAGCTCGGCGATGTTGGCGTACACCTCCAGAATGCGCTGCTTGGGCCAGGTAAGTTCGATCAGCACGGTGAAATAAGCTTCCAGTCCCTTGCGCACAAAGCTGCGCCCGTTCCAGAGAAAGAGATTTTTGGCCGTCTGCTGGCTGATCGTGCTGGCGCCACGCAAGCGGCCGCCGTCGTCCGCTTCGTCAATGGCGCTGTGGATCGAGTCGAAGTCGAAGCCGTGGTGAAAAGGAAACTTCTGGTCCTCGCCGGCAACCATCGCCAGCGGCACCCATGGCGACATCTGGCTCCATGGCACCCAGCGCTGGCGCAGATGGAAATCCGGTTCGTGATTTACCCATGCACCTATCTGACGCTCCACCATCACCGCCGATGTCCACGGTGGCACGAAGCGCAGCACCAGCACCATCAGCCAGGTGCTAGCTAGCCACGTCAGCGCAAGTACCACGAGCAGGCGCAGCAGACGGAGCAGTGGAGGGCGACGGGAAAGGTTGGCCATGGCAACACGCAAACGAAAGTACGGCGAGTATAAGGGCGTTGTCCCCACCGCACTTCGCCCCCACCTAAGGGCCTTGCCGCAGCGGCTTGCGCCGCCGACACACTCCAGTATCACGAGGGCCATGGCTTTGGAAAATATGCCAGTCGACGATGTTCTTTACCGATTCCTGCTTGAACAGGCAGGTATTCGCGGTGCGCTGGTTCGGCTCGGGCCCGCATGGCGTGAAGTGGCCAGTCGGGCGGAATATCCGCCAGCCCTGCATGCGGTGCTGGGCGAGGCGCTGGCCGCCAGCGCGCTGCTCACCGGCAACATCAAGCTCGATGGTGCGCTGTCCATCGAACTGAAAAGCACGGGCGCGCTGCGCCTGCTGTTTGCCGAATGCAATGACGAGGGCCGCCTGCGCGGGCTCGCCCGCTGGAACGACCCGCTGCCGGAACCGCTGGCGCTGCAGGCGCTACCCGAAGCCATCATGGCGATCACCATCGGCAACGTGGAGCGCGGTCAGCGCTATCAGGGTCTGGTCGATCTTCAGCACGCGAGTGTGGCCGATGCGCTGGAGAATTACTTCGTCCAGTCCGAACAGCTGCCGGCGCGCATTGTGCTGGCCACCAGCGGCGACCACGCCGTGGGTCTGATGCTGCAGAAGGTGCCCGACGAGGGTGGTCGCGATGCGGTGGATGACAAGGATGCGTGGAACCGCGTCGTCCAGCTGACCGCCACGCTGGGCGCCGAGGAACTGCTCACCACGGCGCCGGCGGAATTGCTGTATCGGCTGTATCACGAGGAATCGGTGCGGCTGTTCGAGTCGCGTCCGCTGACCTTTGGCTGCAGCTGCAGTCGCGAGCGCGTGACCGCGATGCTGCGCTCGCTCGGGCGCGATGAAGTTGATGCGGCACTGCAAGCGCGTGATGGCGAGATCGAGGTCATCTGCGAGTTCTGCGCGCAGCGCTATCTGTTCGACCGGATCGATGCCGAGCATTTGCTCAGCGACAGTCCGGTGCTCGGCGCGCCGGACAGCACCCAGTAGCCTGACGCATGGAATGGAAGTGCGCTGCGCGAGTAGGGGTTTTCGACTGGCCCCTGCGCGTGGCGCTTCAACAGTGAATCAGGCCAATCGCGGTGGCTTGACCATGCCCAGCCAGGTTTCCGCCGCCTGTGGCCTGGCAAACAGAAATCCCTGCCCGTAGCGGCAGCCGACCTTCATCAATGCCAGCCGCTGCGATTCTTCTTCAATGCCTTCGGCGATCACTTTCATTTTGAGCGAATCAGCCAGCACCTGTATGGCGCGTACCAGCGCAAGGCCCTGGGTTTCCTCATCATCGACCGGCAGCTCGGTGATGAAGGAGCGATCGATCTTCAGCGTCTCGAACGGGTACTGATGCAGGTAGCTCAGCGACGAGTAGCCGGTGCCGAAGTCATCCAGCGCGATACCGACGCCGTGGTTGCGCAGGTTCTGCAGCATTTGCTTCACCTGGCTCGGATTCTCCAGCAGCGCCCGCTCGGTCACCTCGATGCGAATGCAGTGCGTCGGCACGGCGTATTGCTGGAACAGGGCGAGCAGCTTGTGATCCAGGTCAGGCGAGCGAAAGTGCCGGCCGGACACATTGATGCTGATGAAGCCATCGGTACCGATCAGCTTGACGCCCTGTTTGCAGACCTGTTCGAAAATATGCCAGTCGACCGCCTCGGCGCAGCCGCAGTCTTCGGCAATCAGCAAGAAGTCGTGCGGCAACAGCAGGCCACGCTGCGGGTGATGCCAGCGCAGCAGCGCCTCGTAACCGGCGATCCGGCCATCGGCCAGTTCGACGATCGGCTGATAGAAGGGTACGAACTCGTTGCGGCTGAGCGCGTGGCGCAGGTCGCTTTCCATGTCGAGCAACGACAGCGCTTCGCGCCGAAGACGCTCGTCGAACATGGCCGCGCGATGACGGCCAGCATCCTTGGCGTTGTACATCGCGGCATCGGCGTCGCGCAGCAGCTCTTCGGGCTGCTTGTAGTGCGGGCTGGAAATGGCGATGCCAATCGAGGCCGAGGTAAAAATTTCCTTGGTGCCAAGCCGGAACGGCGTCTGCAGTTCGACGATGATGCGTTCGGCCACAACCATCGCCTTACCGGTATCGGCGATGCCCTCAAGCAGCACGGCAAATTCATCGCCGCCGAGGCGAGCCACCACGTCGCGGGTTTTCAGGCAGGCGCGGATGCGGCCGCCGACCTGAAACAGCAGATCGTCGCCAACCAGGTGACCGACCGAATCGTTGATCACCTTGAAGCGATCGAGGTCGATGAAGAGCACCGCAAACTGCTCGGTCGGATTTTCGGTGTATCGCTGCATCGCCTGTTCCAGCCGCTGCAGCAGCAGCGTCCGGTTGGGCAGGCCGGTCAGCGAATCATGCAGGGTTTCGTATTTTAGCCGCCGCTCGACCCGCTCGCGCTCGGCGATCTGTTCGCGCAGGTCGCGATTGGCCAGCGCCAGCGCACGAGTGCGATCGGTGACGCGCCGCTCCAGTCCCGCGTAGGCCTGCTTCAGCGATGAATCGGCGTAGCGCCGCTGCAGCGCGTTGGCGATGTGGTAGCTGACGAACGTCAGCAGTTCCTGATCGCGTTCGTGGTAGTTGTGTTCGAGCGAATAGCTTTGCAGCGCCAGCACACCCATTACCTTTTCGCCCCACACCAGCGGCACGCCGAGCCAGCAGACCGATTGCGTGCCGAAGTGCGAGATTTCACCGAGCTCCACCAGCTTCTCGATGTCGGACGGAAACGCCAGCAGCGGTGTGCCATGGCGCAGCACGTATTCAGTCACGCCACGGCCATGCGCGCGCGGTGGCCGCACGCTGTCGATTTCATCGACGGAGTAGGGGAACGTCAGTGAATCGGTTTCTTCATCGACCAAGGCGATATACAAGTTGCGGGCGTACAGCAGTCCGCTGATGGCCTGATGCACGGCCACGTAAAAATTGTCCAGGCTGCTTGCCGTATTGGCCAGTTCGGCAATACGAAACAGGGCGGCCTGCAGACGCTCGCCACGCTGGCGCTGCAGCACCTGCTGGCGCAGCACCCGGTTTGCCTCGCGCAGCGCGGCGGTGCGATCGGTCACGCGTCGCCCGAGTTCGATATGGGCCTCCCGCCGCTCCAGCGCCGTCTGCACGTGCTGGGCCACGTAGTTCAGCAGCTCCAGGTCATGCCGCGAATAATGCGTATCCGGGCGATAGCTCTGCACCACGATGCCGCCCACCACGCGATCGGCTCGCAGCAATGGAACGCCCAGCAAGTGCTCGCAGCTTGGGCCCAGCCGCACGAAAGGTTCGCCGAACTGGCGCTCCAGCTCCTCGATCGAGCCCATCATCGGCCTGCCTTCGTGCAGCAAGTTCCAGGTCAGGGTGTGCAGCATGTCCTGCATCGGCACGTGCTGATCGGGCAGCGGCGGATCGGTATCAACGGTATCGACGTAGTAGGGAAAGCGAACAGTGTCGTTGGTTGCATCGTGCAGAACGATGTAAAAGTTCTCGGCATACATCAGGCTGCTGACGATGGCGTGCAGTGAACGCATCATCTCCGGCATGTCCTGCTGAGCGCCGGCCTGCTCGGCGATCGCGTAAAGCGCTCGCTGCAATCGTTCGGCCAGCGCAAGTCGCGAAATGGCCTCGTACAGTCGACTGGTTTCGGCCAGCTGCCGCAGACGGGCGTTGCCCATCCGCCCCAGCCACGCCAGTTGTTCGCGGACATCCTCCAGCAAGGGTTCGCCGTCCCATTCCATGACCAGAGTGCGCGCGCCCTGCGGATCGTCTGCAAGATCAACGCGGCTGCCCGTCGTGCTCGCCTGTTGGTCTTTTTGCTGCCAGCGCAGCCGACCGGCAATGCCCAGGCTGCGCACCATCACTTCGCAAATTTCCATGACGCTGGCGGCGTCCGGGGCTTCGAACAACCGTTCCACCGCATCGCGCGAAGACGCAGGATCCCTCACCAAAAGGAATGGCTCAGACAGGCGGGTCGTTGGAGTGACGCTCATGCGAGGAAATAGGTTCCGTGCCGGTCTTAGGGATCGACGTATCGGTACAACGTTATCTTGTGTAAGCTTATATCGTGTAAGTTGGTCTGGTAGCCAGCTTTGCTGAAGTACGGGGAACACTTAGCGCTTTCAAAGGTCCTTGACGGGCTGGAACCTGCTTTTGGGGCTGGACCGGGGACTTTTGACTCTATGCAAAGGTGTTAGTTATTTGTAAAGTACGGTTATACTGTCTTCGTAAAATATCAGTCGGAAACGTTGTTCGATCACACTCATGCGCCGTCTTTACTCACCACTGCTGACGCTTCTGCTGCCGCTTGCTGCGGCCGGGCAGTCTGCGGTGGGAGATAACGCGGTGGCCGACCATTTGCTGTCACAGCAGCCGGCGCAAATGGCTCAGGTCGAGCCCGGTGTGGTGGTGCCTTTGTGGCTCGGTGCCAATGGTCATTTGCTGGCACTCAAGGCAGATCGCTCCAGCAGCGCGGATGCGCTGCGCAACAGTTCGTTGTTGTCGTTTCACGTGGTGGACGCCTCCAGCGTCACATCGACCGGTCTGCAATACGGGCTGGCGCCGAATCTCCAGGCCAACGCCGAAGTCAGCCAGCGCGCTTGGGTCAACCAGCCCACGCGCGTTATCGGGAGCGAAGTCGGAGCTACTTACAGCGCCGGTCGCTACAGCCTAGGCTTGAGCGTCGGTGCCAACAGCACCCAGGACAGCAACGCGACCCTGCCGCGCATACTGCCAAACGCCGCAGCGGGTGTGGATGGTTTATCGAGTTTTGACAGCAGCGCGCAAGTGAACGCGCGCGGTCGGCTGGCATTTGGCAGTGCGAGCGGTATCGATATGGGTGCCAGCGTCGGCCGTATCCATCTGCTGCCGGGAAACCTGCTCGGTGTGAATACGCTGGATCAGAAAGCCTTGAGCTTTGGCGTGGATCACGGGGCGCTGAGCGGCATGTTGATCGGTCGTACGATGGAACCGCAAGCGGGTATTCCGGGAGCGAATCTCAGCCCCGATCGGCGCTGGAACAGCATCGATCTGGGCGTGACGTGGCGTCTTCCGTGGCGCGGGCAGCTGAGCGTTGGCGCGCAGAATCTCTGGTCATCCGGTACCCCGTCCAACACGCCGGTGGGGCCGGAGCCTGACCAGTCGCGTACGCCTTATGTGCAGTACCACCAGGATCTGTGATCCCAGAGCTTCTCTTGCATGGACTTTGAATACGCCGTCGCTTCCACGACGGCGTTTTTGTTTGTGCTTGCTCGACAGTCTGCCGCAGGCGGCGCGTGACGATCAGTTCTGCTTGCGAATGCGCAGGTCGCCGCTGAACGTTTCGACATTGATCTTGCCGTTACCGCCTCCCAGGTGGACGTCCAGACTGCTGCCTGGCCCGTGCTCGGGTTTTTCCGGGGTGCCGAAATCGCTGCGCAGGTCGCCGCTGAAACTGCTGGCGTGAAGGGACCCAGCACTGGTCGACGGCAGCTGCAGCAGGACGTCGCCGCTCATGCTGTCAATACCCAGACTCCCGTCGGCAGTGATGCCGCCCGATAGCTGTACATCACCGGACACGGTGCTCAGTGTCAGTTTTTTCCAAGGTCCGCCGTTGGCCTGGATATGCCCTGAAATGGTTTCCAGCTTTGCTTCACCGCCAAGCGTCGGCGCAAGAATATCGCCACTGACGGTCTGCAGGCTGGCTGTTTCGGCGTGCCCACTCAGTTCGATATTTCCGCTGACGCTATTCACTTTCAGCGAAGGCGTGTTCGCACTGACGCGCGCGCGTCCGCTGACGCTGGCGATATGGATGCTGCCCCCATCGAGTCCGTCGACGACCATCGGCGCGCTGACCACGCTGATGTCGAGAGACGCGGCTTTGGGTACGTGCAGTTCGAGCGTGCTTGGCGACATCCGGCGGTCGCTGCTCCAGTTCAACCATCCGGAACTACCCTGCGGTTCCACCTTTATCGAAAGATCGCTGTTGCTTCCGGTGATCGCCAGCGGCTTGCTGCCGTCGCCGAGCTGGCCGCTGACCTGTACCTCATTACGATCCCAGCCGGTTACCGTCACTGTGCCCGCGACATTGCTGACGCTGACCCGGACCGAGGGGCTGGCGTCATGGCGCAGGTCGATCGGCGTTTCGGCCAGTGCCTGACCGACGCAAAGGCCTAGCAGCAGGGGGAGGTAGCGCACAGTTTTCATCATTCGGTCCAGGTTTTGGTCAACCTGCGTCGCTGGCCAGCTGACGCAGCTGGTTTTCCTGACGCTCGGTTTGGATAAGCAGGCGCTGCAGTGCCGGCGAATGGGGCGCCTGCTGCATCGCCTGCTGCAGCCCCATGCGGGCGGCATTGAGCTGGGTTGCTGCACCGGCCAGTCGCGGGTCGGCCGGCGTCCAGTTCTGTGCCGGCGTCGTCGCGCTGGCGACCGGCGTT